>JBFFDD010000146.1:0-7236 GCA_041559575.1 bacterium | reverse complement strand
GGGACGGCCAGAAGGTGTATGGCGAACTCCTGGACAGGGGAGTGATCGTAAGGCCAATGGCCGGTTATGGACTGCCGCAGACGATCAGGGTGACGGTCGGACTGCCGGAGGAGAACGGGTATTTTTTAGAGGCATTGGAGGAGGTCCTTTAAGCGGAGTTTCCAGTTTACAGTTTACTGTTCCCAGTCGGAGACAGGATAAAGAAACAAAATCTCTTCAGGTCTCAAACCTCGAGTTTCGAAGAGAATATGAAACCTGAAACTTGAAACCTGATACTGCTTTCAAACAGACGAGGACTGCCCCATGATCATCGTACTGAAACCCGGGTCAAAACAGTCAGATATCGATTACGTCACCGACAAGCTGCACGAAAAAGGCCTGAAGGTCCACATCTCCCAGGGGGAGGAAAGGACGATCATCGGCGCCATCGGCGACGAGAGGATCCTGAGGGAGGCCTCCCTGGCCGCCTATCCGGCGGTGGAGAAGATCCTTCCCATCCTCAAGCCTTTCAAGCTTGCCAGCCGTGATTTTCAGAAGGAGGACTCAAGGGTCCAGGTCGGCTCTCTTGTCATCGGGGGGGACGAGGTGAGGATCATGGCCGGGCCCTGCAGCGTGGAAACCCGGGAAGGACTTCTGCAGGTTGCCAGAGCCGTCAAGGAGGCCGGCGGAACCTTTCTTCGCGGAGGCGCCTTCAAGCCGCGGTCCTCTCCCTACGCGTTTCAGGGTCTCGGTGAGGAAGGTCTGAAATACCTGGCTGAGGCCAGGGATGAGACGGGGCTCCTGGTCGTGACCGAACTTATGGATCCCAGGGATGCTGAGCTGGTCTGCCGGTATGCCGACCTCGTCCAGATCGGAGCGCGCAATATGTCCAACTTCACTCTTTTAAAAGAAGTGGGCAAGTTCGACAAACCCGTTCTTCTGAAAAGAGGACTGTCAGCCACTGTCAAGGAGCTCCTCATGTCGGCCGAGTATATCCTGGATGAGGGGAACAAAAAGGTCATCCTCTGTGAGAGGGGGGTCAGGACCTTTGAAACGGAAACCCGCAACACCCTTGATCTTTCCTCGGTGCCTCTGGTCCAGAGCATGAGTCATCTTCCCATCGTGGTCGATCCCAGCCATGGTGTCGGGAGATCGGATCTTGTGCCGCCCATGTGTCTGGCGGCGGTTGCCGCCGGAGCGGACGGCCTGCTGATCGAGATCCACGAGAACCCAGAGGAGGCTCTGTGCGACGGGCCTCAGTCCCTGCGCCTGACGGAGTTTTCAGATCTCATGACCAGGATCAAAACGCTCCTGGGAGCACTCGGAAAAGAACTTTGAACAGGCCATCTTTGGAAAAACCACTGTTTAAAAGCGTTTGCATTATCGGTTTGGGTCTTATCGGAGGATCCCTTGCCCTGGATATCCGGGAGAGGGGCCTGGCCGGAAAAGTGATCGGCAGCGACACGGACGAGGGCTCACTGGCCACAGCCCTCGAACGGGGTATTGTCGAGGAGGGCATAGACCCTTCATCCCCTCAAATCGGTGATTGTGATCTTGTCGTTCTGGCGGTTCCCGTTCTAACACTGGCCGACATGCTGGAGGAAGGTTTCGAACCGGGGACCCTGGTTACGGACGTTGGGAGCGTGAAGGGCTGTCTCATTGAGGCCTTCCAGCGCTGCAAAACGGGGGGCGGACAGTACCGCTTTGTGCCCGGCCATCCCATTGCCGGAGATGAAAAGTCAGGGCCGACAGCGGCCAGGACCGGGCTCTTTGAGGGGGCGAAGGTCATTCTGACACCCATCGAGGATCAGGATGAAGACGTGGAAGCGGTTGCGTCCCTGTGGGCAGGGGTCGGTTCCCGGGTCGAGACCATGGACCATGTTGAGCATGATGCCATTTTCGCGTGGGTGAGCCACCTTCCTCATATGGCCGCCTACGGGATCGTCAACGCCGTTCTGGAGAAGAACCCTGAATGGGTCTCCTTCTCCGGAGGGGGCCTGAAGGATTACACCAGGATCGCGGCCAGCAGCCCCCGGATGTGGGCCGATATTGCCCTTGCCAACAGGGAATTCGTCCTCGAGGCTTTAAGAGGCTACAGCAGGAGCATTGAGAGCCTCTACGATGCCGTGTCCTCCTCGGACCGGGACACCATAGAGGATCTGTTCCGCGGTATAGCCAGGGTGAGGAGGGATATGAAGTGACATGGAAGGTGATCCCGTCAGGCCCCCTGGCCGGGGAGATCGAGGTCCCCGGTGACAAGTCCATTACCCACCGGGCTTACATTCTCGGGTCGGTGGCCATGGGGCCGACGGTCGTCGCCAGGCCCCTGAGGGCGGAGGACACCGACAGCACCCTCCTGGCTGTTAAAGAACTGGGGGTTGAGGTCGATGATCAGGGGACACGGGTGGTGATCGGTGGAAAGGGTCCTGAAAACCTTCTCGAACCCGGGGATGTCCTCGATCTGGGGAACTCGGGGACGGGTGTCCGATTGTTGGCCGGACTCCTGGCGGGCTGTCCGTTTCTGTCGATCCTGACCGGAGACGCCTCCCTGCGACGCCGGCCAATGGCTCGCGTGGCCACTCCGTTGAGGTCCATGGGGGCGGCGGTGGACGGCCGGCGGGATGGTGATCTGCTGCCTCTGGCCATTCGGGGGGGAGATTTGACCGGTATCGAGTATCTCTCCCCTGTTTCCAGCGCTCAGGTCAAATCGTGCGTCCTGCTGGCCGGGCTTCAGGCATCCGGAACGACGGTGTTCAGCGAACCGTCCCTGAGCCGTGATCACACGGAAAGGATGCTTCATTCAATGGGTGTGGAGCTGGTTGAGGACCGGGGAAAGCTGGTTCTGGAAGGCGGACAGGTCCCCACAGGATGTGAGATCCAGATCCCGGGTGACATCTCCTCCGCGGCCTTCTTCATGGTTGCCGCCAGCATCATCAGGGGGTCGGACATCATGATCCGGAACGTGGGGATCAACCCGACAAGGACGGGCATCTTGCGTCTCCTTGAGGCAATGGAGGCCGATATTGAGATCCAGGAGAGACCCGTCGGCACTGAGCCGGCCGCTGATATAGGCGTCAGGGGATCTGAGACCCTAAGAGGGATCGAGGTGCCCATCGAGTGGGTCCCATCCATCATAGACGAGCTGCCGTTAGCTGCGGTCGCGGCAGCGACCGCCAGAGGTCAAACGATCATCAGGGGAGCCGGCGAATTGAGGGTCAAGGAATCCGACCGGATCAGAACGACCGTGGGGATGCTTCAGTCGGGCGGTGTTGAGGTAGAGGAATTGGACGACGGTTTCGTCATCCACGGTGGAAAGAGCGTCCGCGGAGCCCGTTTCACCAGCGGCGGTGATCACCGCATCGCCATGGCCGCGTCGGTCCTCTCCCTGGTTGCTGAGTCCCCCTGTGAGGTAGCTGAGACGGCCTGTGTTTCGACTTCCTTCAGGGGGTTTCCCGAGACGATGAACCTCCTTTCCCCCGGATCCATAACGGAGATCACCTTAGGAACAGTATGAGGCAGATCGTCGCCATCGATGGGCCATCGGGAGCGGGCAAGAGCACCCTGGCAAGGGAACTGGCCAAACGACTCGGCTACCTGCACCTGGACACCGGGGCCATGTACCGGGCCACGGCGCTGGCCGCCCGGAGGGCGGGCGTGAGTCTGGATGACGCGGAAGCTCTCGGCCGTCTTTGCGAGGCCCTGGACCTGAGGTTTGAGAACTCCGTCGACGGTATGAGGATTTTTCTGAACGGTGAGGATGTGTCCGAGATGATCAGAACACCCGAGATCAGCACCGCCTCATCGGATGTCTCCGTTGTCAGTGAGGTGAGACGCCAGATGGTGCGCCTGCAACGGGAGATGGGCCGGGACGGCGGCGTCGTGGCAGAGGGGAGGGATATCGGGACGGTGGTGTTTCCGGATACCAGAGCGAAATTCTACCTCGACGCCTCCGTGGAGGAGCGGTCCAGGAGACGCTGGATGGAACTGAAGGCAAAGGGTATGGAGGAGCCGTTTACCAAAGTCATTGCCGATATAAGGAGCAGGGATCGCACTGATACATCCAGGCTCGATTCCCCCCTGAGGCGAGCAGAGGACGCCATCTATATCGACTCAACCGATATGAGCCCCGAGGACGTCCTGGACGTTATCATCAGGATGGTTCGTGATATGGAGGCGGAGGGATGAACCGGGTCAGGGTCGGTTCGGCGGCCGGGTTCTGTTTTGGCGTGGAGCGTGCCGTTAACCTGGCGGTGTCGTCGCTTCAGGAAGGTCCGCATCCGGTCTACACTCTCGGCCCCATCATCCACAACCCGCAGGAGGTCCGCCGTCTCGAATCCCTGGGCCTCAAGATGGCCGAATCTATGGAGGATATCCCGGAGGGCACCGTGATTATAAGGTCACACGGAGCACCGAAGGGGGTGGTGGAGGCCGCTGAGGCTAAAGGATTGAAAGTTGTGGATGCGACATGTCCCTTTGTCAACAGGTTGCGGGACAGGGTGATCTCTCTCGGTGAAGAGGGTTACCAGGTGATTATTGTCGGCAAGGCCGACCATCCTGAGGTCAGGTCCATTCTGAGTTTTTCCCCCGAGGACAGTTTGGTCACACCGGGGGAGGAGGATCTGAAAGGTATGGGACCTTTCAAGTCCAGGGTAGGGGTGGTGGCCCAGACGACCCATCCCCTCGAGCAGCTGCAGCGAGTAGCTGCCCATTGTGTCGGTGTGTGCACGGAAGTGAAGGTCTTTCGGACGACCTGTCAGGCGACTCAGACCCGGACCCAGGAAGCGAGATCCCTGGCGAAGGAGGTCGATGTGATGGTCGTCGTAGGTGGGCGAAACAGTGCCAACACGACGAGGTTGGCCGAGGCCACCCGCCGGGATGGGACAACGACCTATCATATCGAGAGTGCTGAGGAGATCGAGGGTCTCGATTTTCCCGCCGAATCCATTATCGGTGTCACTGCCGGTGCTTCCACCCCGTCATGGGTTATCGAGGAGGTTGTCAAAACCCTGGAGGGGCTGTGAGAGCTGCCCCCTGAGGTCCGGTAAGTCAGATCTTTCAACCTGAACGGTGTTCTGGACGGCAGGTTGTGCGAATCGGCAGGTAAAAGGCTCTCGAAGGTCTTAATCCGGTTGCGAAAAAGGAGTCTTCTGTTCCTCTCTGCCAGTTGCCCAATTTTCCAATTTTAGCTACTGCGGTATCACAGAGGGTGCCGTGACCCGATAAGGATTCCCCAAAGATGGCTTATTTCATTGGTTTCGCAGGCCGATAGCGATTGACATGGCATACCAAATGTAGGATAATCCGCCACCGTTCGACCAAAGAAATTTTAAGGAGGCTTAACCCAGGATGACAATGGAAGACAAAACGCCTGTCAACGGGCAGGACAACGAGGAAGCGGCTGTTGGAAGCATGGCCTCAGAGGAAGAGGCCGATGTGGTGGCCCAGGACAGTGATGAGCAGAATGTGAGTACTGATGAAGAGGCCGAGGAGGATTTCGCGGCCCTCTATGAGGAGAGCATTCGAGATCTTAAGGAGCGTGAGGTTGTAACCGGCTCAGTCATCGGGATCAACGATGACGGTGTTCTGGTGGATGTGGGCTACAAATCCGAAGGCCTTATCCCCCGGAGACAGTTTTCAGACGAAAACGGTGAGCTTACCGTTGCGGTCGGCGATACCGTGGAGGTTTTCCTCGAGAAGAAGGAGGATTCTGAGGGCCTCATCTACCTGTCCAAGGAAAAAGCGGACAAGATGAAGGTCTGGAATGAGATCGGCAAAGCCTACGAGGATAACCTTCCGGTCACCGGCAAGATCGTTTCCCGGATCAAGGGCGGATTGACGGTGGATATTGGAGTCAAGGCCTTCCTGCCGGGTTCACAGGTTGACATCAGGCCGATCAGAAACCTGGATCGCCTCGTGGGAGAGGATTTTTTCTTTAAGATCATTAAATTCAACCCCCGAAGGGGTAACGTGGTCATCTCCCGCCGGGTCCTCCTCGAGGAGGAGAGGGAGAACAAGAAGGAAGAGACCCTCCAGATCCTCGAGGAAGGCTGCGTTATGGAGGGTGTTGTCAAGAACATCACCGACTACGGTGCCTTCATCGACCTGGGTGGTATTGACGGTCTTCTCCACATCACCGATCTTTCCTGGGGGAGGATGCAGCATCCTTCAGAGATCATCTCGGTCGGTTCCAAGGTCCAGGTCAAGGTCCTGAAATTCGACCGCGAGAGGGAGAGGGTCTCTCTGGGCATGAAACAGCTTACCGAGGACCCCTGGGAGAGTGTTCAGGACAAATACCCCATCGGGACGAGGATCAAGGGTACAGTGGTCAGCATCACCGATTACGGCGCCTTCGTGAAACTCGAGGATGGAGTGGAAGGCCTTGTGCATATCTCCGAGATGACCTGGAACCGCAAAATAAAACATCCGTCAAAACTTGTTGATGTCAGTGATACGGTAGAGGCTGAGGTTCTCAGTATTGATATGGAAAACCGGCGCATCTCCCTGGGAATGAAGCAGGTAGAGCCGAACCCGTGGGATGTCGTGACTGAGAAATATCCGGAGAACAGCATCATCGAGGGTAAGGTCAGGACCCTGACAGATTTCGGTGCCTTCGTGGGCCTTGAGGAGGGGATCGACGGTCTGATACACGTCAGCGATATCTCCTGGACACAGAAGATCAATCATCCCTCGGAGGTCCTTAAGAAGGGTGATTCCGTCCGGGCCGTTGTCCTCAGTGTCGATAAGGAAAGGGAGAGGCTCTCCCTTGGTCTGAAGCAGTTGACCACGAATCCCTGGGAGGAAATGGAGGCCAAACATCCCGTCGGATCCGTGGTGCAGGGAAAGGTGGTCAGCCACGCGGATTTCGGGACATTTGTGGAGATCCATGAGGGGATCGAGGGCCTCATCCATATCTCGGAGATGGATCTCGATGACGGACAGAAATCGGATGAAGCCTATCCACCTGGCACCGAGGTTAAAGTCAAGGTCCTGAATTTTGATCGTGACGAGAGGAAGATCAGTCTGAGTATCGCCGCTGCCAAGGAAGGGGCGGGTGCCAGCCACTACTCCACCTATATGAACAGCACCCAGGGTGGCGGGACCCTTGGAGATATCCTGGGCGAATCCCTCGCTACCCACAAGCCGGAAGACGAAGGTGAACCTGAACCCGGGGAGAAGCAGGAGACGGTCGAGGAGACTGCTGAGGCGGAAGCGTCTGATCAATCCGAAGAAACTGTAGAAGCGGTGGCCGACCCCGAG
>JBFFDD010000145.1:0-7262 GCA_041559575.1 bacterium | reverse complement strand
GCCCTGCTTAAAGGCGGCAACATCCCCCTTTTCTCCCTGGAAAGCAGAACACCCCTTGCCGACTGTGACCTGGTGGGGATCACCCTCCAGTCGGAGCTGACCTTCACCAACGCCCTGGAACTCCTTTCCGCCGGACATATCCCCCTCCATGCCGCTGACCGAAAGGATGGCGATCCGCTGGTTATTGCGGGAGGGCCCTGCGCCTTCAACCCGGAACCTTTGCACCGGTTCTTCGATCTGTTCCTTCTCGGAGACGGGGAGGAACGGTGGACGGAGATCCTCACGATCCTGCGGGACGTCAAGGACCGGGGCGGGGGCCGGGAGGATCAGCTCTCTGCCGTAAAGGACCTTGTGGGGATCTACGATCCGGCGGATTTTGAACCCCGTTACTCCGATGATGGAACGGTAGCGGAGATCATTGCGAAGACCGAAAGGAAAAAGGTCGAAAAGGCCCTGTGGGCGGATCTGGAACAGTCCCTCCCTCTCCACTCCTTCCTGGTTCCCTTCCTCCAGCCGATCCACGACAGGGTGAGTGTCGAGGCTGCCAGGGGATGCACACGAGGCTGTCGTTTCTGCCACGCCGGGATGGTTTACCGGCCGGTCCGGGAAAGATCCCGCGATAAAGTGCTCGAAATCGCCGAGTGCGGCCTTCAGGTGACAGGGTACGAGGCTCTATCCCTGACAGCATTGAGCATCGGGGACTATGGACCTCTGGATGGGGTCCTTGGCGACCTGATGGACAGGTACGAAAGGGAGCGGGTTTCGATCTCCCTGCCGTCCATGAGGATCGGAGGCCTGACCCCCGAGGTCACACGACAGATCCTCAGGGTGAGGAAGACGGGCTTTACCATCGCCCCGGAGGCCGGAACCTGGAGACTGAGAAAGGTGGTCAACAAGGATTACTCCGACGATGAGATCCTCGAAACCGCCAGGTGGGTTTTCGGCAGGGGCTGGAGCACAGTCAAGCTCTACTTCATGATCGGCCTTCCAACCGAGACGGAGGAGGATCTCGACGGCCTGGCCGATCTCGTCAGGAAGTTGGCCGCCCTGGCTCCGGCAAAGGGTCAGGTGACGGTCAATCTTTCACCTTTCGTGCCCAAGGCCCACACACCCTTTCAATGGTGCACCCAGGATTCCGAGGAGGTGCTCAGGGGAAAACTGGACCGCCTCAAGGGGAAGCTCCGCGGCAAAAAGACGCAGGTCCGGTGGGGACGGACGGATCAGGCGCTTCTGGAGGCCGTATTGGCCCGCGGGGACCGAAGGGTGGCCGACGTCCTGGAGACAGCCTGGAAATCAGGAGCCCTCCTCGACGGATGGGATGAGTATTTCAACTGGGATATATGGATGGAGGCCTTTCGGACCTGCAACCTGGAACCCGAATGGTACGCCTGCCGCCCGAGGGACGACAAGGAGATCTTTCCCTGGGACCATATCTCGTGCGGCGTCACCGGAGAATTCCTCCGCCGGGAATACGAGAAGGGGTTAAAGGGCGAGGTTACCGGGGACTGCCGGGAGGCCGGGTGCCGCGCCTGCGGGGTCTGTCCGCCGGAGATCAAGGCCCGAATTCCGGAACTCAGGACGCCGATCCCCGATGGGAACACAGGGGCACCTGGCGAGGAGGTGGTCCGTGAGCCCGACCGCAGCCTCAGGAGGATCCGGTTTGTCTTCCACAAGGTCGGCGATCTGAGGTTTCTCGGGCATCTGGAAACCATCCGTCTCTTCGAAAGGGCGGCTAGAAGGGCTGGCGTTCCCCTTGCTTTCTCGGGCGGATTTCATCCCAAACCCAGGATCACCTTCGCCCAAGCTCTTCCCATGGGCGTTGAGGGTCTTAAGGAATGGGCCGAATTCGAGCTGACAGGGAGCTGGTCGGCGGATCTGTTTCGGGAGAGGATGAACGCCTGCCTTCCCGAGGGGCTGGAGGTCCTGTCGGCCTGGAAGGCTCCCCTGGAAGGCCAGGCCCTCAATGCCAGGGTTAAATTCATGGAATACATGGCAGATTTTCCTGCTCCCATTGACGATCTGGGAGGGAAAATTGAGGATCTCATGGGCAGGGAAGCCATTCCGGTCGAAAGGGTGAAAAAGGGCAAAACCAGAACCGTGGACCTCAAGCATTTTCTCCGGGGAATGCATGCCGACGGAAACAGGGCAGTGCGCTTCACCCTGTCCGTTTCCGAGGTCGGCGCAAGTGCCAGGCCGCAGGAGGTCCTGGACGCCCTCCTGGACAACGATGGTATTCTTACCGATGGTATCCGTGTGACGAGATCAGGCTTGGGGTTTTCGATCCTCGGCGACCGGTCGGCGGGCCGCCCGGGGTGGTCCCGGGTGTGGGATTAGGAGCAGTTTCAGGTTCCAGGTTCCAGGTTCCAGGTTCACGAACATCAAACTTCAAACCTCAAACCAATCTCCGGGCTCAAATTTCCATTTTCCATTTTCTATTTTCCATTCTCTATCCACCTTTTTCTTTGGACCAATCGGTCCGAAATTGCTAACTTGTTTTTATTACAGAAAAAGAATGCGCCTCGGCGCGTTAAACTTTATAAAATTTGAGGAAATAGACAGACGATGGGTTCAGAGATCGTTATCAACTCCAGCGAGTTCGAGACCAGAGTCGCTGTCATCGAGAACCGCCAGGTATCCGAGATCTCGATCGACAGGGCGAAAGACCGGGGGATAACCGGAAACATCTACAAAGGCCGGGTGGTCAGGGTCCTGCCAGGGATGCAGGCGGCATTCGTGGAGATCGGTCAGGAAAGGGCCGCCTTCCTGCACGCCTCAGATATCGTCCTGGATATGGGAGAATACGCCGATATGATCGGTGGGGAGGAGTTCGATGAGAACGGCGATCTCTCTATGGTGACCGCATCGGGCCACGCCATCGAGGACCTCCTCAAGGAGGGTCAGGAGATCCTCGTCCAGGCCACCAAAGAGCCTATGGGAACCAAGGGGGCCCGGGTAACGGCCTATATCACACTGCCGGGAAGGTTGCTGGTGCTCATGCCCGCCCTGGTCAAAGTAGGGGTATCAAGGCGGATCCAGGATTCGGGCGAGAGGGCGCGGCTCAGGGAGATCGTGACCTCAGTTCAGCCGAAAGGAGTGGGTTTTATCGTCCGAACCGCCGCAGAGGGGGCCTCGGAGGAGACGATCAAACAGGATATGGACTTCCTGGTTCGCCTCTGGGATACCATCAGGAAGAGGAGACCGAGGGCAAAGGCCCCGAATCTGCTTTACGCTGAGCTGGATCTGGTTTTCAGGACGCTCAGAGACCTGTACGGTTCGGAGATCGATGCCGTCCATGTCGATTCCAAGGAGGAGTACAAGAAGATCATCGATTTTACGAAAAGGTTCATGCCCAAACTCCGTCCGGCGGTTCAACTCTTCGAGGAGGACGACCCGATATTCGAGGCCTTTGGGGTGGACCTGGAGATCAATCGGGCGCTGGGAAAGAAGATCTGGCTGAAATCGGGTGGCTATATCATCATCGATCAGACTGAGGCGCTGACGGCTATCGACGTCAACACCGGTCGATTTGTCGGAAAGAGGAACCTCGAAGAGACGATCGTCAAGACGAATCTGGAGGCGGTGCATGAGGTCGTTTACCAGCTCCGCCTGCGCAACATAGGCGGGCTGATCATCATCGACTTCATCGATATGGAGCGGCACGCCAACCGGAAAAAAGTCTTTTCCACTCTCGAGGAGGCCCTTAAGGAAGACCGGACCAAGACCACCATTCTTCAGATCTCAGAACTGGGCCTCGTCGAGATGACCAGGAAAAGGGCCAGGGACAATCTGGCATCCATCATGACGGAACCCTGCCCTTACTGCGAGGGAAAAGGCACGATCAAGTCCTTAAGAACCATTGTGTACGATATCTTCCGTCAGGTGAGAAAAGATGCCGTCAGCCTGGAAGGCAAAAGGATCGTTATAGTGGTTCACCCCAAAGTGGCCGACATGCTCTACGAGGAGGAGCGTGATTATCTGGAGTCTGTGGAAAAGAAGGTGAAGAAGAAGATCCTGGTGAAGACGGATTATAATATGCATCAGGAGCAATACCAAATAATGGGGTTGTAGTGTGACGAGGCCGCTGAATCGCATCATACTGCGTTCTCAGTCGCGTGTGATCCTCGAAGTACTAACTGTGTACGTCTTCCGCCTTCGCCACTCCTGTTCGTGAAAATTGAGGGCTACCATCAGGCTTCGGCGGGACAAGCCGGTCCCACACTCCCTGCGGCCTTGTCTGATACGATTGATCGGCCTCGTTATAAAGGAATATTGATTAGATGACGAGCTGCCTTGTATCTGACGCACTCTTGGCAACCTTTTTAAAGGGTTTCATAAAAAACTAGAAACCAGACTCTAGACTCTGGAAACTGGCCGATCCCTCGCCGGTATTGACAAAAATCAATCATATTGGTATCAAGCTTAATTCTTTAAATTTAAACATAAGTTCTGGTATATTTATCTGGGAGGAATAAGGTTATGTACGCCGTGATCGAGACGGGTGGTAAACAGTACCGTGTCAGCGAGGGTGATCTCATCCGGGTGGAGAAGCTGCCTGTCGAGGTCGGCTCCGATATAGCTTTCGAGCAGGTTCTTCTCGTCGGCAGCGGTGAGGACGTCAGGGTTGGCACCCCGGTGGTGGACGGTGCCAGTGTGACGGGCCGGGTCGTTGAGCAGGACCGCGGCAAGAAGATCATTGTCTTCAAGATGAAGCGGCGAAAGGGCTACCGGAGGAAACAGGGTCATCGTCAGGATTACACCGGTATTCGCATCGAGAAGATCGACCAGGGTTAGATAGCGGAGGTAGGTCGCGCCGAGGCGCGACAGGAGGTTAAAAGATGGCTCACAAGAAAGCTGGTGGCAGTTCCAACAACGGACGGGACAGCAACTCCAAGAGACGGGGAGTCAAGCGATTCGGTGGTGAATTCGTCCGGGCCGGGAACATCCTTGTCAGGCAGTGCGGAACGAAATTCCATCCAGGGGTCAACGTTGGATTGGGCAAGGATTACACACTCTTCGCGAAGGCCGACGGGATCGTTAAATTTGAGAAGAAGGACAAGCGCCGCAAGCAGATCAGCGTCTATTCTATTGATTAACACCGCCATGACCGCCCGGACGCGATGAGATTCATCGATCGCGTTAAAATACGCGTTGAATCAGGCAAGGGCGGCGATGGTTGTGTCAGCTTCAGACGAGAGAAATACGTTCCCCGCGGAGGTCCCGATGGTGGTGATGGTGGCCGAGGCGGGGATGTTATTTTCCGCACAGACACCCACCTCTCCACACTCATCGATTTCAGGTACAAGAGGGAGTACCGTGCGGCCCGGGGGGGCCACGGCAAGGGATCCGGCATGACGGGCAAGGATGGCGATCAACTCATCCTGCGGGTGCCGCCGGGGACGGTGGTCCTGGATGCCGATTCGGAGGAGATTCTGGCGGATCTGGTTCAGGGTGATCTCGTCGTCGTTCAGGGCGGCAGGGGTGGAAAGGGGAACGCCCGTTTCGCGACGTCCACCCGCCAGACTCCCAGGTTCGCCGAACCCGGACAGGAGGGACGGTCACAGGAACTGATCCTCGAGCTGAAGCTCCTGGCCGACGTAGGTATCATCGGCCTGCCCAACGCGGGGAAATCAACTCTCATCTCCCGCATCTCAGCCGCCAAACCGAAGATCGCCGAATATCCCTTTACCACCCTCGTTCCCAATCTCGGTGTCGTCAGGATGGAGGATTTCAGGAGTTTCGTCGTCGCCGACGTCCCTGGACTGGTCGAGGGAGCGCATAAAGGGACGGGGCTGGGACACCAGTTCCTGCGGCACGTGGAGAGGACATCGGTCCTCCTCCACCTGGTGGGCCTCGCTCCGGGAGATGGGGAGCCGGTTGAGTCCTACAGGACGGTTCGGGCGGAGCTGGAGGCCTATGCGGAGGAGCTGGTCGACAGGAGATCCATAGTCGCCCTGACAAAGATCGATCTTTTGAATCAAGAGGACAGGGAAAAGGTCCGCGAGGGGTTCTTCCGGGAGACAGGTCTGGAGCCTCGCCTGATCAGCGCCGTCTCCGGTGAGGGACTGGCCAACCTGCTGGGCGAACTGGCCGGGATCGTTGAAGAGGAGAAGGGGGAAAGGGCAGAGGGGGAGAGCGGGAGATAGGGCGAGGGGGCGGTTGGGCGAAGGGGCGACAGGGCGACTGAACGAGGTTACGACTATCCGACAGGGCGAACGCGACGATTCTTCGTTGAATCGGTTAGTCGATCAGCCGTAAATTCGGGCGTATCAGCACTCAGTCCTCGGTTCTCAGGACTCAGCACTCAGTTCTTGTTAAAGGAACACTGACATTGAAGATGAGCACGGATCGAGCAGACATTCTCAGGGACCGTAAAAGGGTCATCCTCAAGCTGGGCAGCATGGTGCTTGCCTCACCCCGGGGCGGAGTCGACCAGGATCTCATCGACTCCCTTGCCGCGGAGATGGCCCGCCTGAGGGAGGACGGATATGTCTTTGTCATCGTCAGCTCAGGGGCCATCCTCATGGGGCTTCGGGAGATGGGCAGAAAATCAGCTCCACAGTCCATGAAGGTCAAGCAGGCCCTGGCCGCCGTTGGGCAGAGCAAACTCATGCACGCCTACGACGATGCCTTCAAAGTCCACGGCCTCAAGGTCGGCCAGATGCTTCTGACGAAGGAGGGTCTGGAGGATCGCCAAAGGTTCGTCAATGCCAGGAACACCCTCGAAGCCCTGCTTCGAATGGGTGTTGTGCCGGTGATAAACGAGAACGACTCGGTGGCTGTCGATGAGATCCGCTTCGGAGACAACGATTTTCTCTCCTCTATGGTCGTCAACCTGACGGACGCTGATCTCCTGGTGATCCTGACGGACATCGCCGGCCTCTATGACCGGGATCCAAGATTGGGTGAAGGCCGCTTCATCGAGGTGGTGGATCAGGTCGATGAGAGGATTATGGATATGGCCGGCGGAGCAGGTGAAGGGGGAAGCGGCGGGATGTCCTCCAAGGTCCTGGCGGCGAAGAGGACCGCTCATATGGGTATCCCGACGATCATTGCCGATGGCAGAGGCAAGGGCAACCTGTCAAGGATCCTCACCGGAGATCCGGTGGGGACCCTCTTCCTGCCTTCGGAGGAAAAACTGGCCTCAAGGAAACACTGGATAGCCTATTCCGGTAAGATCAAGGGAACCCTGGTCCTCGATACCGGCGCAGTCAGAGCCGTTGTGGAGGGAAAGAAGAGTCTTCTCCCCGCCGGCGTCCTCGATG
>JBFFDD010000144.1:0-7264 GCA_041559575.1 bacterium | reverse complement strand
TTTCTCTGTGGCTCTCTGTGGCGAGAGCGCAAGGGCCCTCTCTGTGTACTCTGTGTTCAGTCTTTTGACTTTAATGCAAGGGATTTAACACAGAGGGCCGCGGATCGACCCATCCCAGGTCGAACCACAGGGGGCCACAGAGGTAGAGCATGGGTATTATGTGTAAAAGATCTGGATTTAGTGGTTTTCTCTGTGGCACCCTGCCACAAAAAGCTAAAGGGCCCTCTCTGTGAACTCTGTGGTAAATAAATCTGATTCTTAACCCTCGTCAGTTTGTCTCTTCGCGCAGGTAAAAATCGATCCGGGCGATGAGCTCCCCGGGCTCAAAGGGTTTTGTCATGTAGGCGTTTGCGCCCGCTGCGATGCCCATGGAGATATCCTCCTTCTGAGCGGCCGCGGAGACGAAGATGATGGGGATGGACCGCGTGTTGACGTTCCGTCGAACGATATGGCAGAAATCGATGCCGTGCACATGGGGCATCCTCATGTCCAGGAGGATCAGAGAGGGGAGGGGATGATTGTCATTGGAGTAGAGGTAGTTCAGCCCTTCCAGTCCCGAACGACAGGGATGAATTCTGTATCCTTCCGTTTTCAGGATATTTTCCAGTAGATTCAGGTAGTCGGGATCGTCATCCACAGCCAGGATGGTCTCTGTTCTCCTTCTGCCGTGGGGGTCGATGCTCATCCGCTCCCGATCGGCGGTGCCGTCGACCGATTCCTGGTCGACCTTTGCCGTCGGGACATCGGGAACCTCAAAATGGAAAGTGCTGCCGGCACCCTCCTCACTCTCCACCCACACCCGGCCCTCCATGAGCTCTGCGATCCTTTTGACGATGGCCAGACCGAGGCCGGACCCCTCAAAGCTGCGGGTCGAGGTGATATCCACCTGGTAGAAGCGGTTGAATATCTCGTTGAGCTGGGGCTGCGGTATCCCCACGCCGCTGTCCTGGATGGACAGCAGAAGGCCTCTGTGGCTCCTGGCGGCCTTCAGAAGGACCGTTCCTTTATCGGAGGAATATTTTATCGCGTTGGAGAGTAATTGATGGACTACCTCAAGGATCTTCATGCGGTCCGAGTGAAATACGGTGACAGCCGGGTCGATCTCCGTTCGGATGTCGGTGGCCTTTTCGTCAATCTCGGACTGGAGCAGCGCGATGGAGTCCTGGAACAATTCAGAAAGGTCTATCGGTTCCCTGCTGACAGGCACACCCTTTTCCTGATCAAGCTGCGACAGCTCGATGATATTGTTGATAATGGTCTCTAAACTCCTGGTCTCTTCCAGAGCGGTCTTGACCGCCTCGGCCGCCTCATCGGCTCTCTGATGAAAAACCCCATCATCCAGCAGGTTCAGATATCCCTTGATCACTGTCAGGGGGGTCCTCAACTCGTGACTGATCAGGCCCATGAAGTTCTTCTGGTACTCTTCGGCGATCTTCAGCTCCCGGTACATCGATTCGGTTCTTTCAAGGAGGTCGTCGATCCTCATCCGGGAGCGTTTGAGTTCAACGGTCCTCTCCTCCACCCGATCCTCCAGATCGTTGATGTGGCTCTCACGATCCTTCCTGAGCAGGCGCGAGGTCAGGGAGCCATACCTGAAGAAGAGAAACGCGAAAACCAGGAGAAGGACAATATGGGTCATGCTTGACCGGAGGGTCTCCTTCCTCACCATCGATCGGAGGGGCAGATAATCCTGATTGATCACATAGACCCCCAAAACCTCTCCTGTGTCAGGGTGGAGAACGGGGAAATATGTTCCGAGTACCGGCCTGTCCCTCTCCGGCTCCGGTAAGTTCTCCTGATGGTCCGGACGGGCAATTTGAGAAGACGTCTCGCCGGCCAGAGCCCTGAGAAGGGCCTTGGTCCTGGGCACTGTCCTTCCCACTAATTCATTGTGAATGGAGAAGAGGATCTTGCCGTCTTTATCCTGGATGCTGACATCCGCGAGATCAAAATCCCTCAGAAAGGAGGCAAGCTCCTGCCGATAATCAGCGATCCTGTCGGAGAATGCTTGAGGATCGGATGGCATCGATCCGGGGGAGATCTCGAGCATATAGCTCAGATGGGCGCCAACCCGGACGGCATGGCTCTCGGATTGATGCAGGGCGGAGTTCTGGCCGGAGATATAATCACCAATGGTGACGATCACCGATGCGGTGACGAGGAGCATCAGGGATATAAGGAATTGTTTCCTAAGGATAATATCTTTCATGCCCATCAGTGGTGACCTCTACCGTTCAATATTTCACAGGTGGTGAACCATAACCAAAATCCAATCCAGTTTCAACAATTATTACTCACAACCTTAAGTTTTATGCGGTTTCGTGACGGATTAACCTTGACACGTTCATTCTTGTCTGATAATTCATTTGACAACAGGGTGAGTGCTGATTTGGGATAATTCCTTATATTAAAACCGTAAATACAAGGAGGGAGAGATGAATAGAAGCGATCTTATTGCGAAGATGGCAGCTGATGCGGGCATCAGCAAGGCGGCGGCCGAAAGGGCCCTCACAGCCTTCGTTGATGGTGTGGCCGGAGCTCTCAGGGGTGGAGACAAGGTATCTCTCGTTGGTTTTGGAACGTTCAGTGTCAGCCATCGGGCGGCCAGGACCGGAAGGAATCCTCGCACCGGGGAGACGATTCAGATTGCTGCATCCAAGGTACCAAGGTTTAAGCCCGGCAAGGGCCTGAAAGACGCCATCAGGTAAAATCTCTTCTCCAGAATTTTTAAAAAGCCGGCTCATAATTTGGGCCGGCTTTTTTAGAAATTGGACATTGGAAATTTGATACTGGAGATTAGAAATTAGAGATTGGAGATTGAGATGCTCCAATCCTCCAATGCTCTAATGCTCTAATCCTCCAATGTTCCAATCCTCCAATGTTCCAATCCTCCAATGTTCCAATCCTCCAATGCTCCAATCCTCCAATGCTCTAATGCTCCAATCCTCTATCCTCAACTCTTCTCCAAACCTTCATAAACAAGAGTCCGAAACCCACGACGGAGATCGTCTGACCGATACCGATGGTCAGGACCATGGCCCAGTAGGGATGGGCGGCGACCCAGTTCAGGAGGCCGCCCCATAAGCCCGCAGTGTCCACCGGCTTGAAACCGAAATCAATGCCCAGGAGAAGAAAGAGGTAGGCGGCCACACCCAAAGCGTTAAACAGGATCGGGGGCAAGAAGGGTACAATGGGCAGGCGGCGGGTCTTCCAGGTGGCGTAGCCTGCGGCGAGGGTGAGAAAGGGACCGAAGATGATGTCAGGCAGGCCCAGGCCTCCCAGGACGTTTGCCAGGAGGCATCCTACGTAAAGGGCCAAGGGCATGAAGGGATCGTAAAGGGCCAGCATGGCCAGACCCTCGGAGATCCGGACCTGAATGGGGCCGTAACCGAGCTGCAGACCGGGTCCGAGGATGTTCGCCAGATAGGTCAGGACGACGTAAAGAGCCGACACCAGGGACAGCCTGGACAATCTGTGGGCGTTGACGGGGCCTTTGGTCAAGGGATGTTCCTCCACCAGAGCTGGTTTCGAGTTTCGCAGTTTCTTCCGCGCCATAGTATAATTAATGGGGAGTCACCACAATAAGATGTGTTTCTGTCAAGTACCATCAGGGCGCAGTCGTGCCATTGCGGGATCCTGATGTTTTAGACTATGACTCTGTTCTCAGTTCCCAGTTCTTATTTCATGGTGAGTTGTTGGTTCCCGCTGAACGGCATTAGAGGAGGAACTTTATGAAAGTCGCCGTGACGGGAGGTACCGGTTTCGTTGGCGGCCATATCGTCGGCGAACTGATGGCGAATGGGCACGAAGTGACCCTCCTGGTTCGAAAGGTTCCCGAACCCGGTTCTCAGCGTGGGGAAGGTGTTCGCTTCGTTCAGGGGGATGTGGTCACGGGAGCCGGTCTGGCCGAACTCGCTGAGGGTAAGGACGCCTTTATTCATCTGGTGGGGATCATCAGGGAAGCGGGGAGCAACACCTTCGAGGCTGTCCACAGGCGGGGGAGCGAGAACTCGGCCAGAGCGGCTGAGGAGGCCGGTGTGAGCCGCTACCTCCACATGAGTGCCCTCGGCACCAGGGAAGAGGCTGTTAGCGAATATCACCGGACAAAGTGGGCCGGGGAGATGGCCGTTCGCTCCAGTGGTCTGAACTGGACCATCTTCAGGCCATCCATTATCTTCGGTCCCGAGGACTCCTTCATCAATATGCTGGCTGAACTCATGAGAAAGACCCCTGTGATGCCGGTGATTGGAGGGGGGGAGAACCTCATGCAGCCGATCTTCGTCAGGGATGTCGCCCGGTACTACTGCCGGGCCCTGGAGGTGGATCGGGCCGGCAGGAAGACCTACGAACTGGGGGGCCCGGACGTCTTTAGCTTCATTCAGATCCTTAAGATTATCAAGAAAGTCCTCGGTATTAAACGCTTATTCCTGCCTGTTCCCTCGTGGCTCGTCAATCCCCTTGTCAGGGCTGGGGGCATGCTGGGTATTCAGGGCCCCATTACCCCGGATCAGTTGGTCATGCTCTCGGAGGACAACATCCGAAAGGGCGGCGATCCTGTGGAGGATTTCGACATCGAGCTGACAGGGCTCGAGGAGGCGATTAGGGGGTATCTGGGCAAGAGACGCGACAGGGTGATGGGGAGATAGGGCGAGAGGGCGAAGGTCAGGCTCGGCGACAGGGGGCCCCGGTGAGGCGGGGAAGTTCAAGTCACGACTCGCCTGCCAATTTTACTCCCTCAGGCAGCAGATCCCTCTCCATCTTCTCATTCATGATCAGGAACCTTCCCTTGGCAGTGGCGACGATCTCTTCTTGTGCATCGTACAGGACGCCCTCGCAGGTGAACTGGCGTCTGGACCAGTCGACGAGGGAGGCAACGGCCCTGAGGGGTGAGTCGGGGGGCGCCGCCCTGCGGAAGGAAACTTCCAGGGTGTGTGTCAGGAAGAGCCGGTCCTGCTGGAAGGCGAGCCTGCCCAATGCCTCATCGAGAAACCCCATCAGAACGCCGCCATGAACGATACCCTCGTAGCCGCAGTGAACGGCGTCGGGAATGAAGGTCCCCTCGACCTTGCCGTCCTCGAGGTTTCTGAACCGGGCCTTAAGGCCGCACCTGTTGTCCGGTCCGCAGACGAAACACCCTGAAAAAGCGATCTGATCCATTTTTCCCTCTTGAAAGTTTACAGTTTTCAGTTTCCAGTTTACAGTTCTGAGACGCATCTTCGCGTGAGGTGTGGGTCAATGAATCCTTCCTTATTTTTATGGTAACGTGCTATCAAAGTCAAAATATATGCGGTAGGTTGAAGAACAAAGGTGAATAAAGTCATCAGGATTAAACGACATTATCAACTGGAAACTGCAAACTTAAAACTGGAAACTTACTTTTCGGAGGTAAACATGCAAACCACCCTTGGAATAATCGGCGGAAGTGGGCTTTACGAGATGGAGGGACTGACGGACATCGAGAGACATTCTGTCTCCACGCCCTTCGGCGGCCCATCGGATGACATTATCACGGGAGTGCTGGCCGGTGTGCAGATGGCTTTTTTGCCCCGGCATGGGGCCGGTCATCGCATCCTCCCGTCCGAGATCAATTACAGGGCCAACATCTTCGCCCTCAAGAAGCTCGGCGTGAACACAGTGATCGCCGTTTCCGCTGTCGGCAGCATGAAAGATGAGATCCAGCCCGGTCATATGGTTATCCCGTACCAGTTCATCGACCGAACGAAAGGCCGGGTCTCGACCTTCTTCGGGGAGGGGATCGCCGCCCACGTGGCATTCGCCGATCCGGTCTGCCACTCCCTGGCCGGAACCCTGACGGCCAGTGCCGAAGCGGACGGCGAGAAGGCCCACAGCGGGGGAACCTACATCTGCATGGAAGGGCCCCAGTTCTCGACCCGCGCCGAATCCTTTCTCTACCGATCCTGGGGCGTCGACGTCATCGGGATGACCAACATCCCGGAGGCCAAGCTCGCCCGGGAGGCGGAGATGTGCTACGCGACCCTTGCTCTGGCCACCGATTACGACTGCTGGCACGAGACGGAAGAGGACGTGTCGGTTGAAGCGATTCTCGAGATCATGCACAAGAACGTCGAGGCGGCCAAGAGGATCATCGCCGGAGCCGCAGCCGGCGCAGGTGACAGGCCCGAATGCGGCTGTCGTGAGGCGCTCAAATTCGCCATCGTCACCGATCCGAAGGCTATTCCCGCCGAGACGAAACAGAAGCTGGAGCCGATTATCGGGAAATATGTGAAGTAGCAGAAGTCAGTATACAGTAGTCAGTATTCAGGATTTTTCCCTAACAACAGGGGATAAATACGTTTTTCTCCGAAATACTGAATACTGAATCCTGAATACTTTTTATGGAATCTTTCATCGACACTTACATCGACCATCTCCTCATCGAGAGGGGGCTGTCCCAGAACACCCTCGCCGCCTATCGGCGGGATCTTTCCGACCTGGCTGTTTGCCTCGATGGAAAAGGGGTAAAGCATTGGCAGGACGTCCGGACGGGGGACCTCATTGACCATCTTTCCGCCCTCCGGGGGAAGGGTCAGACGCCGCGCACAGTAAGGCGCAAGATGGTCACCATCAGGGGATTCTTCCGGCACATGCACGTGAGTGGGGCCCTGCCGGGCAAAAACCCGGCCGAGACTCTGGGGGCTGTCCAGGTACCTGCAAACCTCCCCGATGTTATGAGCCTGACCGAGATCGACCTGCTCCTCCAGCAGCCGGACACGGAGACCCCGGCGGGGATCCGTGACCGGGCCATGATGGAGATCATGTACGCCGCCGGCCTGAGGGTCTCGGAGCTGACACGGCTGAGAAACGAGGACATCAACACGGAGGCGGGATTCATCAAAGTTTCAGGTAAAGGAGGTAAAGAACGTCTGGCTCCGCTCGGCGAGGAGGCCGTCCAGTGGCTGGACAGGTACCGGAAAGAGGTCCGGCCAGGTCTCATGAAGGTAGGGCTTTCTCCCTACCTCTTCCCCGGCCGGGGCGGCAGGGGGGCCATGACCCGGCAGGCCTTCTGGCAAAAGGTGCGCGCTTACACTTTCAAGGCCGGCCTGCGGACGGCCATCTCTCCCCACACCTTCAGGCACAGTTTCGCCACCCACATGCTGGAAGGGGGCGCCGACCTGCGAACGGTCCAGGTCCTCCTCGGCCATTCCAGCATCGCCACCACCCAGATCTACACGCATGTTTCAAGGGAGCATCTCAAGGAGGTTCACAGGAAATTTCACCCGAGGGGATAAATTTCCTGTGAACC
>JBFFDD010000143.1:0-7295 GCA_041559575.1 bacterium | reverse complement strand
TGGCCTGGCGTTGAGGCTGGGGTGGGCCCCCAGCACCGCGGTCATGGCCGTCTTCGCCACCGCCCTACTGGTGATCTCCTTCATCGACCTTGACCATCGTATCATCCCCAACGTCATTACCTTCCCGGGAATGGCCGCCGGAGTCCTGGTCAGCCTGCTTCCCGGTTACCCCAGAACCATCGATTCCCTGGTGGGATTGATGGTGGGCTACGGTTTTCTCTACGCGGTGGCGTGGGTCTACCTGGCAGTGACCAAAAAGGAGGGGATGGGAATGGGAGATGTCAAACTGCTGGGCATGATCGGCGCGTTTCTGGGATGGCAGGCCCTTCCGGTCACGGTTCTCATGTCATCCCTGGTGGGCGCCGTCATGGGTGTCCTTTTCGCGGCCGCCAGCGGCGAGGGAGTGCGGAAGTTTCCCGTCCCCTTCGGCCCCTTTCTGGCCCTGGGGGCTCTGGCCCATGTCTTCTTCGGCAGGGAGCTTATCCTGTGGTATCTGCAAAGGCTTTCCTAAGATCCTTCTCCCGAGGGCAAAGGGGACTCCGATGGGAGATCCTGATGAGCCTGGGCATCCTCATGTTCAGCGGGGTGCTCTTCATGGGGGCAACGGCTCTCAAGTCGGCCGAGCAGACCATCCTCGCCCTGAAAATGGAATCCCTGACCCAGGTGACCAAATCGCTCCAGACGGTTCTGGGGCAGTGGGCCCTGGATGGGTACTGGGATCTGGAGCGATTGCCCGCCCTCATGGATCGGACCGCCGAAGGGATGAAGCTCGACAGTTTCATCCTGGTCGATGGTAACGGGGTTATCATCGGCAGCACCAGGCAGGTGGGCCTGGGATCCAGAAGCTCTGATCCCTATCTGGCAAGGGCCCTCGATCGGCGCCGAATGATCTCACCCCACGAGGTGACCGGTCGGATCCCCGACTCCGCGGAGGGGACCTGGTCCTTCGCGGCGCCGGTTTTCATCAGGGGGAAGATGGCCGGAGCCTTCCTGGCATCCTTCCCCACCCAGGATCTCGGGGTGACCCTTCGGCTCCACAGGAAGATCGTCTACTCTTTCGCCCTGCTGGACGCCCTGGTCATCCTCGGTTTCGGTATCTGGCTTATCGGGCGGGTAGCCATCGGGCCCATGGTGAGGATCAGCGAGGGAGCCAAGGCCCTGGCCGGGGGGGATTACTCGTCCAGGGTGGATGTGAAGGGCCCCAAGGAGATCGTTCAGCTTGCCCAATCCTTTAACGAGATGGCCGCCAGGATCGAGGAGAGCGCCGCCCAGAGGGAGGATCACCTCGATGCTTTGGAGAAGGCCAACCTGGATCTCCGGAGCGCCCAGCGGGAGATGATCCGATATGAAAAACTCGCCTCGGTGGGGGAGTTGGCCGCGGGGGTGGCCCATGAGATCGGCAATCCCTTGAGCGCCATCCTCGGATACGCCTCTATTCTGCTCAGGGAGGAGAAGGATCCCGAGGCCGTCCAGTATCTTGAACACATCGAAAGGGAGACCGAGAGGATCCAGAGGATCATCAGCGGACTCCTGGACTTCTCGAGGCCCCACGAAACGAGAATAAAGCCTATCGATGTCAACGGGCTGATCGAATCCACCGTGGATCTGATATCCCCCCAGAAGATATTCAAGGAGATCGTTCTCGAACGGGACATGGTTCCGGACCTTCCTGTCGTGAGGGGGGATCATTACCAGCTCCAGCAGGCGCTCATCAACATACTGCTCAACGGAGCCCAGGCCATGGGAGGAAGGGGAAGGATGATCGTGGGCACCTCTACCCGTCTCCTGGACAGGGATGAGGGTGTGGCGGCCAGACGGCGGGCGTCGGACCGTGGGGATGTGGATTATGCCGCTATGAGAAGATCGGGCGACCAGCGGTCGCTGTCCGAGGGTGACAGGGTGGTCACCGTGTCGATCATCGATCACGGCCCGGGGATCCCCGAGGAGATCGCCGAGCGGGTCTTTGACCCCTTCTTCACCACAAAGGACCCGGGCGAGGGGACAGGACTCGGGCTGTCGATCACCTTCGGGATCATCCAGGCCCACGGCGGCATGCTCAGGATCCGGAACCGCGAGGGGAGCGGGGCGGAGATCCTTGTCGACCTGCCTGTGTTTCAGGAGGAACAGTAGGCCGAGGGGGCGATAAGGGGACCCGGGGACGCGGGGACCCGAGGGGACGACTGGGCGAGGGAGCTTTTTGCGAGAAGTCGACTGGGTGAGTGGGCGAGGGGGGGAAGTTAAAGAGGATGTGACGGAAAGGGAAAAGAGAAGAGCAGTGCTGGAGACTGATGCACAGAAACCCTCGAAGTGTGCGGGCGAACAGCTGAAATTATGCATTAGTCCCCAGTTCTCTGCACCAAGTTCTTTGTGTCCGGTACTTAATATGAGGTGGAACCATGGAAATTGAACGGATCCTGGTTGTCGATGACGAAGAGGGCGTTCGCAAGATGATCGCCGTCCTCCTTCAGAAGGAGGGTTATCAGGTGAGCAGCGCTGGGGGCGGAGAGGAGGCGCTGGAGGTCCTCGGCGTCGGGGAGGTGGACCTGGTTCTGTGCGATGTCAGGATGCCCGGGGTGGACGGTCTCCAGGTGCTGTCCAGGATCCGGTCATCCTTCCCGGAGGTCATGGTGATCATGATGTCCGCCTTCGGCACGGTGGACCTTGCTGTGGAAGCCATGAAAAAGGGGGCCTACGATTACATCAGCAAGCCGTTCAAACCGGACGAGATCCTCCTGACCCTGAAAAAGGCCCAGGAACGGGAGAGCCTCCGCCGGGAAAACATCCGGCTCAGGGAGCAGATCGAGGAGAAATTCTCCCTGGAAGGACTGGTCGCCAAGAGCCCCCAGATGAAGAAGGTCCTGGAGACGGCCAGGAAGGTCGCCGAGTTCAGGAGCCACGTCCTGATCACCGGTGAGAGCGGGACGGGCAAGGAGGTCCTGGCCAGGACGATCCATCGACTCAGCCCGTTGAAGGGAGCCCCCTTCGTGGCGGTCAACTGCGGCGCCGTCCCCCCCACCCTCCTGGAGAGCGAGTTCTTCGGTCATGTGCGGGGGGCCTTTACCGACGCCGTTTCCGACAAGCCGGGCCTTTTCGAGGAGGCAAACGGCGGCATCCTGTTCCTGGACGAGATCGGTGATCTACCCCTGGACATGCAGGTGAAATTCCTGCGGGCCATCCAGGAGGGGGAGATCCGCAGGGTGGGGGGCAACACCGACATTGAGGTCGATGTCCGGATCGTTGCCGCCACAGCCGTGGACCTGGCAGGTGCGGTCAAAGCCGGAAAATTCAGGGAAGATCTCTTCTACCGGCTCAACGTGGTTCCCATCGTCATCCCGCCCCTCCGGGAGCGGCGTGAGGACATCCGCCCCCTTGCGGAGCATCTCGTGAAGGTGATCTCGCAGCGGCTGGGAGGGGCGGAACGGTTTCTGTCCAAGGAGGCCATGAAAGCCCTGCTCCGCTATCCGTGGCCGGGCAATGTCAGGGAACTGGAAAACCTTCTGGAGAGGGCCTCCATCCTGTCCGGCAGCGAGGAACTGACCGGGGAGCACATCGTTCCCCTCCTTACCGGTGAACCCGTCACCCCTGAGGGAGAGAATGACCAGGAGGTCCTGTCCATCAAGAAATCCGTCCGGGATCTGGAGAGGAGCCTGATCGTCAAAGCCCTCAAGAAGACACAGTACAACAGGAGTCAGGCGGCCAGGCTCCTGGAGATCAGCCACCGGGCCCTGCTTTACAAGATCAAGGACTACGAGATCGAGGTGCCGAAGTAGGGAAGGGCAGACGCGGAGACGTGGGGAAACGGGGACAGGGAGATACGACTGGACGAAGACTCAAGGGGACGATAGAGCGATGGAGCGAGGTTACGATCTTCCGACAATGCGAATGTTCCGATTCTTCGTTGAATCGGTCAGTCGATCCGGTCGTAAATTCGGGTCTACCAGCTCTAAGATCTCAGTTCTCAGCACTCGGTTCTCCGTTCTGCCTCCCCGAAACCCGGACCGCGGAACGGAGTGTTTCCCATACCGGCCACTCCTGATAAAAAGATTCCGTCCCAGCTATGAAAAAAGTGCGCCGAGGGACTCCTTTTGGACTGAAAATTATTGAAAATAAAGCACAATTTCATGGAACGCCTTTTGCTATTATTATGGCCACCTGGAGGTAGAAATGACCGGAAACAGAAACCCTGAAAGAGGATTTACCCTGGTGGAGCTAATGGTGGTCGTCGGTATCATGGGCATCCTCATGGCCATCGGAACCTACATCTTCATGGGAAATCTCCCCGGTTACAGGACGAGAGCGGCGGCCCAGAGGGTGGCGGCCCACATGCAGTACATGAAGGCCAGGGCAGTGGTTACCAACCGGTACACCTGGTTCGAGACGGACACGGATGACAGGTTCTTCACCGGTTTTCTGGATGAGGATCCCTATAACACGGCCACAGTGACCACCAATGAATACCTGAGAGCGCGCATGGACATGCCGGATACCCTGGGTACCAAGCCGGGTTTTTTCCTGCCCCCCACGGTCAAATTCGGATATCCCGCCGGGTACACCCCCGGCTCGGGAAACGGTCCTGATGGGACCACTCCCGCCGCCGGCGATCCTGTGACCACATCGGACGACCGGATCGGGTTCCGGCCCACCGCCCTGCCGGTGATCAACTACCTCACCCCGGTCAATCCCTCAGACTCCCATGTTATTTTCCTGACCAATGAGGCCGAACCGAGCCTGGGTTATGCCGTAGCCGTGTCGGTCTCGGGAAGGGTCAAGATCTTCCGCTACTACAATGGAGTGTGGCAATGAGGAAAATAGCGAACAGAAACTCCTGCAGGGGTGAAAACGGCCAATCGGGTTTTACCCTCATCGAGCTCATGCTGGCCATGATCATCCTGGCAATAGGAATACTGGCGGTGATCAAGCTGCAGATGGCGACCGGCACCGGCAATCTGGTGTCCCGGAACCAGACCGCAGCGGTGAACCTCGCCAGGAGCAAGGTGGAGGAACTGCGGAGGGTCAAGGAGTTCTACATCGACAGGAAAGGTGAGCCGACCCAGGATACCGGTCTGCTCCAGAACGACGGCAGCGACACCGACCTGGACAACTGGACCAGTCCCGATCATCAGGAAAGCTCAACCATCGACGAGGGTTTTTCCTCGGGAGGGATCTTCTCCCTGGCCTGGAATATCGCCGACGGGATCCCGGACGTCAATATGAAGACCGTTCGGGTGAGGGTCTCCTGGAACCAGGGGACTGAACCAAAATACGTGGAGCTTGAGACCCAGATTGCCCGCAAGAACCTGGAGTACTTCCAGTAAACGCTGCATGACCGTTCAGCGGGTTGAAACCTGGAAGGAGTCAAGAGAGATGATGATCTGGAGCCGGAGCGGAAGGGACTGTAAAGGGGGAGACAGTCGGGGATTTACCCTGGTCGAACTGATGATAGCCCTGGTCGTCCTCGGAGTCCTTCTTGGGGCCATCTATCAGGTCTTCACGTCCCAGGAAAAGCTGTTCAAGCAGCAGGAACAGGCGGCCGAGATGCAGGAGAACCTGCGGGCCACCACGGAGTTCCTGAACCAGGAGATGTCCTGGATGGGCTACAAGGTCGGAACAGTGGCCGTGGCATACGCCACCAGCACCGAGCTCATCTATCGGGCCAACACCCCTTATACGGGGGCGACCGTCAGCTGGATACGGTACCGGTTCAACACCACCGATAACACCATTGAGAGAGCCGTGGGAGGAACCACCTCCGATGTCCTGCCCCTCACGAACGAGGCGAACCTGAAGGTCCTCGCCTCTGATATCCAGGATCTGGCCTTTACCTATTATAACGTGGATGGAAACACCATCAGCATCTGCGACACCGACGCCCCCCCCAGCTACACCCGGGCCATCGGCTCAGTCTCGCCCCTGAACGGCCCCCACGACAGTACCCTTAGAACGATCCAGCGGATCCGGACCTCTGTTGTGGTGCGTACCGCCCGCCCGGACTACACTTACACCCACCCCGTTTACGGTGTGAACCACCGGACGAGGGAGGGAATCATCGATGTCAAGCCCAGGAACCTGGAGGACGTGACCTTCGCCGGTGCGGGAGTGGGCACCGGTGACTGTTCCTCCTTGAGCATTACTGTCACGGGCGGCTCCTACAATGTCTGTCCCGATTACAATGAATTCATGGCAAACGGATTCCTGGCGCCGGCCAGCGTGACCGACAACCCTCAGATCACCGTCGCCATCAGCGACCCTCTCGGCAACCCGGACACTACCCACGAGGCCACCGTTTTCGCCGACAGAGGGATTCAGATCTACGATGGCACGGCTGCCCAGGACAACCTCATCCTGACGGGGGAGACCCTCTACGTGGGGGCCAATGAGCTGTCTGAGGTCACCGAGGGGATGACAGTCACCCTAACCGCCGGTTTCAGGAACCCCGACGAGGTGGGCTGCCTGCAGGTCAATGAGACGGCCACCTTGACCCTTGCCAGCGGCGGCGCCTCCCGGTTCGATACCACAGCCCCCTATGACGGCGGACCGGTGGTTGCCGAATACGTGGACCTGACAACCGGCCTGGCCCTTGATCCCCAGCCCAGCAACCTCGCCGCCTGTCCGTCAGTGGGCAACGCGGGCATGAAGCTGACCGTGCGTCTCGAGGACGACTGCGACAACGGAATCGAGGGTGAGACGGTGGAGTTCACGGCCCTCAAGGGCAGTTTCCAGTCCGGCACCCAGGACAACGGCGACGGCACCTACTCCATCATCTACATCCCCCCCGACAGCATCGCCCTGGGAGCCGAGTTCGACAGCGACACCATCACAGCCACCTGGGTCGCCGGAAGCCTGACCGAAACCTACGCCGTCACTCTGCGGCCCAACCTCCCCGATCATATGGTGATCAACGACATCACCAGCGCCAGCCCCTACGGATTCGCCAAGACCGGCGCGGATTCCTTCGAGATCCAGAGGGTGTACGATCAGCTGGTGACGATGGATGTCTCCGTTCTGGACCAGTGCGGCAACCGGGTTTTCGGTGAGGAAACTGCACCCCTTACCGGCACAGCGACCTACGGCTCACCGTCCATAACCGCATTGGCGGGCACCAACGGCCGGTACCTCCTGGATTGGGCGTCCTCCCGGCAGTGCGGAGAGGCCGTTTCCGGCCAGACCATCACCATCGAGGACCCCCGGATCACCAGCGCCACGGGGACACCGCCGCCCCACGCTACGGTCACCTTCGACATGCTGGAGACGCCGTCGTCCGTGTTTGTCCTGGCCTACGACATCGGCACCGGGTC
>JBFFDD010000142.1:0-7310 GCA_041559575.1 bacterium | reverse complement strand
CAGTTCTCGTCTTCGACCATGAGTGTGTTTTGTTCAGTGTCCTCGCTGATAATCTCTGTTGGACAGTTATTAATTACGAACTCGCTACGTTCACGATCTTGCTCGTGTAGGAGGATGGGTCTTGATATCCTGCCCCCGGACATCAACCTCAGCCGTTACCATTACGTTGGCAGGGGCCGGGAGATCCGCATCGGGCTGATGCAGATCCAGGGATTGAGCCGCGGGGCCGCCGACCGGCTCCTCGGGGAACGGGAGAAAGGGGGCCCCTACCGGGGCTTCACCGATTTCCTCAACCGGACCGACATCGACCCGTCGGATGCCAAACTCCTGATCAAGGCCGGCTGCTTCGACCCGGTGGAGGGCCTTCGGAAGCGCCCCGCCCTCCTGTGGCAACTGCTGGCCCACGAATACATCCGGGAGGAAAGGACACCGTCCCTGTTCGAGGAGGAGACAAGGGAACTGCCCGCGCCGGCACCGTACGACGAGATGACGGTCTTTAACCAGGAGCTGGAGACACTGGGGCTCCTGGCCTCCCGCCATCCTCTGGACCTGTACGCTGAATCACTGGATAAGATCAGAACGGTTCCCGCCGTCGAGATGGGAGACTGGGCCGGCCGCCACGTAACCATGGCCGGATGGTGGGTCACCGGAAAACCGGTACGCACCAAACACGGGGAGCCCATGGAGTTCGTCACCTTCGAGGACACCACGGGGACCTTCGACGTCACCTTCTTTCCCAGGGCCTACGCCCGGTTCTGCCGCAAATTGGCCCGTCGGCGGCCCTACATCCTGAAGGGGAAGGTGGAGGAGGAGTTCGGCGTGGCGACGCTGAATGTGAAGTGGGTAGAAGCAGTGGAAAGTTGAAAGTGGAAGGTGGAAAGGGAAGAGCAGTATCTGGTGCCTGGTGTCTAGCTTTGAAATCAAAGCCAGAAACCGGAAACGTTCTTTTCTAGACACTATATTCTCTGGACCCTGCATCTTTCCTCTGTGTACTCTGTGTAATAATTTCCAATTTTGGACTTGATCCGACACCTTGAAGTTGTTGCTCCTCGCACAATCCAGTAGAATGTTAGGGGTAATCCCAAGCATCATGTCCTGGACGGACATTCCCGTTTTGGCCCAGAATCAGGTTTCCGTCCTCGCGCCCACAACACCTCCAGATCTCCTGACAGGAGGATACCTGAAACATGACCTCACCTGGCTTTCTTCTCAGCTTCTACCCATCTGAGAAATCCGGCACCGAGGCGCTCAAACGACTTCGCGGCTGGCGTTTTAGAAGACTTACACTGATCCACAGATCTCAAGAGGGCTCCTTTCGATTCAATGATATTTCCCCTCACCAGATCGCCTTGTTCGGCTTCTTCCTTGCGCTTTTCCTGTCTTTAGCCACTGGAGTTGGTGCCTTTTTATCCGGGGTGAGAGGACTGAATCTCGTTTTCCTCGTCTCACTCTCATTCCCTTTATCAAGTATTTTAGTAACCCTTGCCGCGCCGCTTCTGAGTAAGATCCCTCGATTTTCTGTCGACCGAACCATTTTGAAAAAACATGCCCAATGTCTTGTGCGCGGCGAAACTGTCCTGGTGATACAGGCATCACCCGCCAGAATGGGCCTGGCCATCAAACTCCTTCGGCGCGTCGGCAAAGACCAACCGACGATCTTCGCATTCCATCCCCATCGCACATCTGTTCTGGAGGAAGACAGACATCCACCTATCGAGATTCTCTCCCCCCTGAAGATCCGGGATCATGCCCGCTCTCTGGCGAAGAACCATTCTCCAAGACCAAAAATTGGCAAAAACACACCTCTACTTGACCACCTTGAATCCTGCGAGAGCATCCTCGAGGAGGTCCGCCAGGTCCTCGCAGAGGCCTCCCATCTGGAACAGACCATCACCACGTCAGCCGAATGGATCATGGATAATGCTTTCACCATCAACAGTCATATCACCGATGTCCGCAAGAACCTCCCGAAGAGATTCTACCGGGAGCTTCCCGTAATGGCGGGAGGGGCCCTACCTGGGCACCCGAGGATCTATGGGATCGCCAGGGAATTGGTTCTCCACACCGAGGGGCAGATCGACTGGCACTGCATCAGCGATTTTCTGGGTGCCTATCAGTCCGTATCTCACCTGTCCAGCGGGGAATTGTGGGCTTTGCCCCTTATGCTGAGGATATCCCTCATCGACAACCTCTGCCACCTCTCCGAAAAAGTGGACCGTCAATTGAGGGAAAGGGAGGTCGCCGACTTCTGGGCAAACAGGCTGATCGTATCGGCCCGCAACGAACCTGACCTTCTTTTTTCCATTATTTCCGAGTTCATCGCTGAGGTTCCCTCACCGAGCGTCAATCTCGCCTTTCAGTTGATTGAGCATCTTTACGATGAGGAAACCGCTCTCGGTCCGATCCAGGGATGGCTTGAAAGGAATCTCGGGGGAGACATCGACAGCGCCATCCTCGAGGAGAGGGCCCTCCAGTCGGCGGATGAAGCCTCCATCGGCAATGCCATCTCAAGTCTTCGCTGGCTCAAACAGATGGACTGGCGGGAGATCTTCGAGGAACAGAGCCACCTGGAGCGCGTCCTGCGCAAGGACCCACTTCGGGTCTACACCAGGATGGATTTCACAACCAGGGACAGCTACCGTCATGCTGTGGAGTCCCTGGCCAAATCCGGAGGAGGCAGTGAAGAGGAGATCGCCAGAACTGCCGTATCTCTTGCAAAAAAGAACCTGGACTCCGACCCCTTTGATCGGAGGCGCGCTCATGTCGGCCACTACCTGATCGACAGAGGACGCAGAGAACTGACGGAGAGTCTTGGAATCTCCGATGACCGGCGACATCGTACCCTGTCGTGGGTTTACAGCCACCATACCCCTGTTTATTTCGGTGCTGTGGGACTGGGAACTTTAATCATCGTTCTCATGGTGACCCTGATAGGCCAATCAATCGGCATCTCATTCGGAAGCCTTTTTCTTCTGGCCGTATTGACTCTCCTGCCCGCCAGCCAGGTCGCCGTCCATAATGCCAACTACCTGATCACCCATCTTCTCCCTCCCCGCAAAATGCCAAAGATGGACTTCGAACGGAGGGGAATTCCCGGAGAATACTCAACGCTGGTCGTGGTTCCCACTCTTCTTACAAAAGGGAAGGACATCCGGGCGGATATCGAGAACCTGGAGATCCGATATCAGGCCAATCCTGATCCTAATCTGACCTTTGCCCTCTTCACCGACTTCACCGACGCAGACCAGCTGGAAATGGGCGGTGACGGAGCACTTCTGAACATCGCGATACGCGGAATCGAACGTCTCAATGACCGGTACGGTATAGACAGGTTCTACCTCCTTCACCGCGAGAGAGAGTGGTGCGAATCGGAATCCTGCTACATGGGATGGGAGAGAAAGAGAGGAAAACTGGAGGATCTCCATCGATTTCTCAACGATCTTCCTCCCCGATCCGGCCAGCAGATCGTCCGGGTGGGTGATCCGGAGAGACTTCGCCGCATCCGGTTCGTCATCACCCTCGACAGCGACACCCAACTGCCCAGGGGCAGCGCCCGCCGGATGATCGAAACCATGGCCCACCCTCTCAACGAACCGGTCATCGACCCCGAAACCGGTCTCGTGAAAGAGGGGTTCACCATCATCCAGCCGCGGATCAGCACTTCCCTGCCTAGTGCCATGGCCACCCACTTCACCAGGCTTTTCACCGATCCGATAGGTACTGATCCCTATACGACGGCCATCTCAGATGTCTACCAGGACCTTACCGGTGAGGGATCCTATATTGGCAAGGGGATCTACGATCCCAGGACCTTTAACAGTGTTCTCACGGGACGTTTCCCGGAAAGAAGCCTCCTCAGCCACGATCTCATCGAGGGCTCCTTCGTCAGAGCCGGGCTGGCAAGTGACATAGAACTCCTGGACGAATTCCCGCCTGATTACATCTCCTACAGCATCAGGCAGCACCGGTGGATAAGGGGGGATTGGCAAATAGCCGATTGGCTTCTTCCACGGGTGATCGACGGGACCGGCAGAAGGCTTCCTAACCCGCTGTCAATGTTCAATCGGTGGAAGATCCTCGACAACCTCAGACGAAGCTTGATTCCCCCGGCGTCAGCATTGCTTCTTCTGTTTGCCTGGTTCAAACCGCTGCCCTTAGCGGCAGCGGCATCTGTCCTCGTTGGAATCAACATCCTTTCGGCGCCCCTGACCGACCTGGTGACATGGTTTTTGTCTCCCATCAGGCTCAGGACATCGATCCCTTCCCAACTCCTGAGAAATTTAAAACGATCCCTCATGGAAGCAAGTTTGATGATCCAGAAGGCGTATCTTAACGCAGATGCCATTACGCGGGTCTGGTTCCGGAGGTTCATCAGCCATCGCAACATGCTCCAGTGGACAACAGCCCATGCCGCCCAGGCGAGCACGGACAAAAGGCTAAGGAACCTCATCTCCGTCATGGGCCTGGTCAGTGCCCTGTCTGTGCTTATTTCCGTTACCGTCTTTTACACCAACCGTTCATCCCTCTTCGCCGCCCTCCCCTTTCTCCTCCTCTGGTTTGTCAGCCCAGCCCTTGTGTGGTGGATAGGGCGTCGCAAAATCCCTAAGGTTGTCGACATCTCTCCTGAAGACAATGCTTTTCTCAGGAGCGTGGCCAGACGGACCTGGCGTTCGTTCGATGATCTGGTTGGTTCCCGGACAAACTGGCTGCCGGCGGACAATTACCAGGTCTCCCATACCTTTGAAATCGCCCAGCGAACCAGTCCGACCAACATCGGCCTCTACCTGCTCAGCCTGCTGGGCGCGGGGGACTTCGGCTACCTCACCCCCGCCGACATGATCGACAGGATCAACGTTACCCTGGGAACCATGGAGAGGATGCAGCGTTATGAGGGCCATCTTCTTAACTGGTACGACACGGATACTTTGAAACCGCTCCGCCCGATGTACGTTTCCACCGTAGACAGCGGCAACCTTCTCGGATCCCAGTGGACCCTCGTCCAGGGTATCCGGGAGTTTCTCGACACTCCACTCCTGGGGCCTGAACCCTTAAGTGGTATCGCCGACACGGCTTCAGTACTGGAGGAGGAGATGAGAAAGGCCGGGTTAAAGGAAGGGCCCCTCAACAGTGTTAAGGAGCTGATCAGCCTCGCGTCGCATGGTGACGGCCGAGACCCGGCAAATACTATTGACCACATCCACAGGGCAGCCTCTCTCTCCCAGGTGATTCTGGAGGATCTTTCCGGACTATTTCCAGGCAGCAATCCAACGGGTGGTGGAGAAGGTCCTGAAGAAAGCAGCCTTTCAGTCCGCGAGGTCCTCTACTGGGCGAAGCAGGTCCAACGGCTGAGCAGCGTCTGGGCGGATGTCTCCGCCCGTTATCTGGGATGGATGGAGGAGATCCTTCAGCTCTCCGAAAACGAGAAGGGAGAGCTATTCAGCGGCCTTAATATCAACGGTGACGGTCTCCTGGCAGAGGCGCCGTCACTTCGCCAGATTGCCAATGAAAACCATCCGCTGATCACGGCCATCATGAAGCAATCGGTTGAGGAGGATATCAGCGGCGAGGGGTCCATGACCCTGAAGGGCATTCGAGAGTCTCTGACATCCGCAATCTGGTGGTCATACGATCTGATCGAGGAGGCCAACACGGCCATCAGCCGGTGCCTGGAACTGGCCGATGCGGTCAACATGCGCTTTCTCTACAACAATCGAAAAAGGCTCTTTCATATCGGTTTTAATGTCACCGACCAGAGGCTCGACAACAGCTTTTACGATCTCCTGGCAAGTGAGGCAAGACTTGCCAGCTTCATCTCCATCGCTCGCGGGGAGATTCCAGTACACCACTGGCAGGCGCTGGGAAGACCTCATGGATCAGTCGGCCGGCGCCGGGTCCTCCTCAGTTGGGGAGGGACCATGTTCGAATATCTCATGCCTCATCTCCTCATCAAGACCTTCGAAAACTCCATGCTTCATATGGCCTGCCGGGAAGCGGTCAGCCTCCAGATGGATTACGGCAGGCAGATGGGGGTTCCATGGGGCATCTCGGAGTCGGCGTACGCCGATCTCGATTCCTTCCGTGTCTACCAGTACAAGGGTTTCGGCGTACCGGGGCTGGGCCTGCAGAGGGGACTGGAGGAAGATCTTGTCATCGCTCCGTATGCGAGCCTCCTCGCCCTCCCTATCTATCCCGAAGAGACCCTTCACAACCTCCACTGGCTGGATCGAATGGGGCTTCTGGACAGCCATGGATATTTTGAAGCCATCGATTTCACACGCCAGCGCCTCCGTGAGGGCGACGCAGGTGTGATCGTGCGAACCTACATGGCTCACCATCAGGCCATGGGTTTTCTGGCTCTGGACAATTTCCTCAACGGCAACCCCATGCAGAGACGATTCCACGCCGATATTAGGGTGCGCTCTACTGAGCCTCTTCTTTTCGAAAGGATCCCCGCCCTGCCACCCGTCTATCGGGTTCCAACGGAGGAGAGGGCTCCGTCTTCAGCCACTCCCGTGGAGATCGCACCGTCCGAGAGTAAGTTCGACACCCCCCACACCACGAGGCCCAAAACCCAACTCCTGTCAAACGGCCGTTATTCCCTGATGATCACCAACAGCGGCGGCGGATACTCCCGCTGGCAGGATCTGGATGTGACAAGGTGGCAGGCTGATCCGACAAGAGATCATTGGGGTGTCTTCTGCTACATCAAGGATATGGAGTCGGAACGAATCTGGAGTAACACCTATCAACCGGTCGGGGGGAGGATGGATAACTACGTGGTCAGCTTCGCCCTTGACAGGGCAGAGATCAGACGATCAGACGGCGGCGTAGAGACAGAAACCGAAATCCTGGTATCGCCGGAGGACGATACCGAGATCCGGAGGATCACCCTGATCAACAGATCAGGAAGGAAAAGGACTCTTCAGGTGACATCTTATGTCGAACCTGTCCTCTCGTCTCACCGGGCGGATCTGACCCATCCGGCGTTCAACAAACTATTTATCTCGACGGAGGCCATCGAAGGAGGTTCAGCTCTCCTTGCCACCCGGCGTCCGAGGAGTCTGGACGAACCCGCTGTCTGGGTGGGGCATCAGCTCACCATGGGAGACCTCATAGACGAGACCGTGCAATTTGAAACCGACCGCAGCCGGTTTCTGGGCCGGGGCCGGACGCCAGCTGATCCCGCAGCCCTTTACGAAGACCTCTCCGGGACCGCGGGATCGGTTCTCGATCCGGTTCTCAGCCTCCGCCGGACCATCGAAATCTCACCCGGACAGAGGTTCTCTTTCGCCATGATCCTGTGCGCCGCT
>JBFFDD010000141.1:0-7364 GCA_041559575.1 bacterium | reverse complement strand
CCTGGATGAATCGGCCGCACATGGCAAAGCTACACTTTGGGTACAAAGTACAAAGTACCGAGTACATGGTTAAAATCTATTACTTGGCTTCTTGTCACCATTCTCCCGCGCCTTGCTGTTCACACATGATCTTTGTAATAGTTTATCAGATATGAACACCTTGCATTTTAACGTTGAATGATATCCATCAAAGGGATTCCAAGCGGACAGCTGATTGCCGATTCCCCATCACCAAGTCATTCGCCCTTTCGCCCATCCTCCCCCCCCTTGCCCCCACGGACAAGCTCAGTCGAAATATTTAGTCCTGACTGAGCTTGTTCGTCGGATCCCCCTCGCTTACCATCTTGCCCATGACTTCCTGCTCTGCCGGTCCCGGTACGATGCCGAAGAGCTCGGCCTCCAGAACGACCTTGTCCTCCTGGTTGGTGAACACGGCGGAACACTTCACCCGGTTCCTGTCATCGATCTCCTCCACTGTCAGGCGGCAGGTTACGGTGTCGCCGAAGTAGACCGGTTTACGGAACCGGAAATTCATGCCCGAGGCCAGCATGCCTATCTGCCCGCCGATCTCGGTGACCATCCCGCCGACCAGAAGACCGTGGCAGACAGGGCCTTCGAAACCCTTGATGTCGGTGAACCTCCTGTCGAAATGGATGGGGTTGTAATCCATGGAGATGTCGGCGAAATCATTTGTCTCCTTTTCGGAGAAAGTCCTCCTGGCCACAAAAACATCCCCGGCCCGTATCCCCTCGATGGCCCGGCCGCGAATTTCCTCCACCGTGAACACCCATTTATTCTGCATTGATAATCCCCGCTGAGTTCTGTTTCACCCCACAGCTCACCGATATCACGGAAGGCATCAGGGTTTATGGCTGACGAGATAGAAATAGGGATTGAGCTGTGAACCAGACCCCGGACCCTGAAACCTTTTCCTCCCCCTGTGTCCTCTCCGGTTCAATCCTAAAACGTACACATCCCTGACCATTCCTGGAAGCGATACAACCGTGTTTTCCACCACAGGGTCCAGCCTGTCTCCTCCCAGGTCTCGAAAGGGAGGGTGTAGCCGAGACCGTCCGAATTGGACCAGGCCCCCTCAAAATAACCGTTGTATTGACCGACAATTTTCGGGGCTCCTTCAATGAGGAGGTTCGCTTCGAGGTTCAGGTTACGAAGGTTCCTTTTTGTCCAGTTGGCCGAACCAGCCAGCAAGATGCTTTTCCCCGTCCTCTCGTTTGAAATGGAGACAGCCTTGGTGTGGAACTGCTCGCCATGGGTGTCAGCCCACCTGATCTGGATGTCGGCCTTGTCGCTTAATGTCATCAGCTCGGCGGCCACCTGCCGGTTTGGAATGCCGATCTTCCTCATTCCGAAGGCGTCCCGGTTGGCGTCGAGGATTATCCTCAGCTTGCCGCCTTTGAGGGCGGCATCCCTGAGCGCCCCGATGATCCCGCGGTCGGACAGATAGAACATGGCGATCCTGATCTCATCACCCCTCTCCGTCCCGCTGAGGATATCCAGTAACCGGTCCGCGATCGATCCCTCGGTGAGCCACTGGACGGTGGCCGGATGAGAGCCCGTTCCCATCCCCTGAGTCAGTGCGACGGCGGCCCTCTGAATATTTGCGATAGCGCGGATCGTCTCGGCCCGCATCCCGTTTTGTATCGAATGGTTTTGACCGGCAGCCCACAGGGCAAGATCCAGTTCCGTTCTCAGCGCTTCATAAGCGGCGCGTCCCGCCACATTGAGACTCAGATTGGAGTGAGCCGAACTTCCGTCAGCCGGATTAAGGCTGCCTACCGCCATCTCCAGGGATGGGGTGCTGGACCCGGTGATGACCACCTTGCGGTGATTGGCTTTGAACAGGAGCATCCTTCCGAACTGGCGAAGGGAGATCCTGGGCCCCCCTATCTCAAAAGGATTGTCCAGCATGGGCCTGTCAGTGAAACGTTGGATCAGGGGCAGATCCAGGAGGAAACGTTCCGCCAGGTTCCAATAGGCCGCGTAGAAGCGGTTGGAGTCCGGCAGGTGTTTCAGCGGCGTGAACACCACCGGGATGCCGGCATCGGCCATGTCTGAGAAATAGGCGGGTTCATGTTGGCCGTAGATCCGGTTGATGGGATCTGTGAGGACGAGAATATCAATTCCCGGAAGTCGCCGCTTCTTTTCGATAAGGGCTCGGGCCAGTTCGGTGGACAGGGCCCGGTAACTTTCCGGTACGGAACCCTTCCAGGGATTCCACAGAAACATGTCGATATAGATAAAACGATCCGCTCTTTTGATCATGGACAGGATATCGTCGAAGATGGTCTGTCGGATAATCCTCTTCTCACTTGACCTGTCCTGGAAGGTGGAGTCCACCTGCAGGTTGATGCCATCGGGATGGGTAGGGGTGGGAAGGCTCTTGACCTCGAAGCCGGGAGGAAACGGCAGCCGCCTGTGAAGGAAGTGAGGGATCAGGAGAAGGAGGACCAGGAGCCCGATGAGGGCCCCCGCCAGCAGCTTCCATGAGAATACAATGGTTAACCGAGCCATCCGCATTATCATCGGGGTTGGCCCGGTTGAAGTCAAGGATTGACAAGCAGAGCCGAGTACGAAGAACTAAGTACTGAGAACCGTTAAGTTGGCGGCAAACACAGGGGTCCGCTATGTCTTCACGAACTCCAGGGCGTTGCCGTTGATGCAGTAGCGCAGACCGGTCGGGGGAGGTCCATCGTTGAATATGTGCCCCAGATGTCCGTCGCACCGGGAGCAGTGCACCTCGGTCCGGCGGGTGAATAAGCTGTTGTCCTCCCGGGTGCCGACGTTCTCCTCGGCGATGGGCTCATAGAAGCTTGGCCAGCCGGTGCCGGACTTGAATTTGGTTCCGGAGTCGAACAGGTCGTTTTCGCATCCCGCGCAGCGATAGATGCCCTTTTCCTTGTTGTCCCAGTACTTCCCCGTAAAAGCCCTCTCGGTTCCCTGTTGACGGAGAATATAATACTGTTCTTTTGTGAGAAGTTCCTTCCACTCCTTGTCTGTTTTGATCACCTTTTCCACCACCACATACCCCCCTTCTTCAACAGAATACAACCTGATCGTCGATTTGCCGGTTTTCGGACCGTCCGAGGAAAAGGCGAGACGGGGGCCAACGACCAGTTTTGTCATACCCAGGGCAAGGGCCAATAAGAAATTCCGTCGTTCCATGGGACATCTCCTGTTCCAATCATCCCCTCGCAATCAATCAATAGATCAAATATAAATCCTGTTTTCCAATCCGCAATAGTGAGGAGAGGAAGTGGACGAAAGAGTATGACCCGCCGTCGCTCCTTGAGCTTCCGCCGTCGCTCTTCGAGCTTTGGCGAGACAAGTTGGCGTGGCAGGCGAAAACGGAGTGGTAAGATATACCGGTTAAGATTTCTGATGGCCTGTCCGTTTTCTGAAGTCTACCCTGTGTCGGTTCAGATGAAAACTCCCCTTTAGAATGTCCTCATAAAGGTATAGAATTCACGCGGTGTCCTCGAGAGGCCTCGCTAACATTTCACGGAGGAAAGTCCATGGGTGAAGGAACGGTGTTGAATAATATTTTGAGTGGTTCAACGTGGCTGCGGGGTGTGTTCATGCTCCTCTTTCTGTTGATCTACGGTGTCACCGAGATCATTATAACCGCGGTAGTGCTCCTCCAGTTCCTGTTTGTCCTGGTTACCGGCGAGCGAAACGGGAACCTTCTGAGGTTCGGCGGCAGTCTCAGCTCTTTTATCTACCGGATCATGCTTTACTGGACCTTCAACAGCGAGGAGAGGCCGTTCCCCTTCGACAGGTGGCCGGAGGGAGAAAGGCAGCCGCGGAAATAAGCGACGTTATGGGGGAGAAGGGGAGACTTAAGTGATGTGTCGGAGTATCGGGGTGACGGTGCGACGGGGAGAAATAAGTGACGGATCGGGGTAACGGGGTGTGGGGGAGGGGTAAGTGACGAATCGGGGTGTCGGGGTAACGGGGTGACGGAGTGGTAATCAGTGTTCGTTTCTTTTAACTCCCCATACAGATATCTCTTTCCCTGGACCCGTATGGCCCTTCCCCGATACTCGATTACTCGCCAAAAGGAGGGGCTTTCAGGCAAAATCAGACATTGAATGGTCTCCTTAATCGATGACAGAAAAAAATCCAGTGCATATAAATCTGCCTGCCGTGCTCCTCCTTGTCATGGTCTGCCTCATATGGGGCGGGAACATGGTCAGCATCAAATTCTCCAACCAGGGGATTCCGCCCATGCTGGCCGCTACGGTGCGTTCCGGGGCAGCGGCTCTGTGTCTTTGGGTCCTGACTGGCCTGAAGGGTGACAGGGTCTGGCTTCGCGGGCCCGATCTCAAATACGGGATCATCATCGGCGTCCTGTTCGGACTCGATTTCCTGTTTCTCTACTGGGGTACGGCCTTCACCAACGCCTCCCGGGCCATCATCTTCCTGTATACGCATCCGTTCTGGGTCGCCCTGGGCGCCCATTTCTTCCTCCCTGACGATCGACTGACGCCCATGAAGATCGGTGGCCTCGTTCTCGCCTTTACCGGGATGGCCTCCGTTTTCGGTTCCGGTTCGGGGAATCTGCCCGCCGGATACTGGATCGGGGATCTCATGGAGATCGCCGCGGCCATCTTCTGGGCTGCCACCACCATCTACATCAAACGGGTGGCGAAGGACCGACCCATCACCCACTATCAGACCCTCTTTTCCCAGCTGATCTACTCCATGCCCGTTCTGGCGGCGGGCTGGATCGCCTTCGAGTACGGCAACCCCATCTCGTTGACCGGTCCTGTGCTGGCGGCGCTGGGATATCAGTGCCTGGTGGTGGCCTTTTTCAGTTACGTCCTGTGGTTCTGGATGATCCACACCTACCCGGTGAGCCGTCTGGCGGCCTTTACCTTCCTGGCGCCCATCTTCGGTGTCATCTTCGGTGGGGTCCTCATGGGGGATTCTCTGCCGCTGTTGTTGTGGGTGGGGCTGGTCTGTGTGGCAGGGGGGATCTATCTGGTCAACCGGCCTGCAGCCGGTTTGTCAGCTGGATAGAATGGGGGAGGGAGCAGGATGAAGTTGCAAAATGATGCGGTTACCGGGAAAACGGGCTGGTCGAAGCGCCTGCTTGCCGCCTGCACCGTCTGGGTGGTTCTTGCCTTGCCGACGACGGGTCGCGGTCAGTCCTCCTATGAGGTGACCAAAAGCCCTCTGGAGAGCAGGATCGAGAGTGAAGCGACAGCATCCAAGGAACGATTTGTGCTCATCCCTCACAGGCCAAATTATTTTCTCCCCCTCACTTTCAACAGCAATCCCAACGACGAGCCCCATCTGGGAACTCCCGGTCTCAGCGATGGTCTGGACGAGTTTGAGGTCAAGTTCCAGCTCAGTTTCAAGGTACCTTTGTGGCGTGAAATCTTTAATGATAAATCAAGTCTCTGGTTCGCGTACACCCAGGTGTCTTACTGGCAGCTTTACAAATGGGATGAATCGGCTCCCTTCCGGGAGACGAACTTCATGCCGGAGGTGTTTCTCGTCTTCAGACCCCGTTTCGAGGTGCTGGGGCTGCGAGGGGATCTGGCTTTTCTCGGTCTTATTCACCACTCGAACGGCCGTGCCGGTGACCTGTCCAGGAGCTGGAACAGGTTGTACGCCCAGATCGTCCTGAGCCGCGGCCGTCTGTTCATCTCGCTCAAACCCTGGTGGCGTATTCCCGAGAGTGAGGCTGATGACAACAACCCGGACATCGAGGATTTCTACGGCCCCGGGGAGATCGCCCTTCTGTATGGCACGGGGAACCAGACCTTCTCACTCATGGTGAGAAACAATCTGGACTCTGATCACAGGGGGGCTGTCCAGGCGGAATGGACGTTCCCGCTCTCGGAGAGGTTCACCGGCTACTTCCAGATCTTCAACGGTTACGGCGAGAGCCTCATCGACTATAACCATTCGGTAAAACGGGTAGGGTTGGGCGTGGCGTTGACCACGTGGATGTGAAAGGGAGGGCGGAGGTCAGGGCCGGGGTTATGCCAAGGCACCAGGTGAAGAGTACCAAGTACTAAGGAGTAGGGCCTAAGCACCGATCTTCCCCGTTGCCCCGATACCCCGTTACTCAGACACAGAGGCTTCCGATGGGTTCCTCCGCGTACCCTGTGGTAAAATTATTGATCTCCGCCGAAGACCCTTCGAAGCAGTTCGGTCACCCGCGCTGCCGGATCCTTACGGATCCTCTTCTCTTCCTCGCCCACCATGAAAAACAGCCCGTCCAGCGCCCTGTTGGTCACATAATCCTCCAGGTCCACCGGTTCCTCCTCGACGAAGGGGAGGGAGGTGTATTTATCGATCATCCTCCGGTAGCTCCTCACGACTCCCGTCTGCCCCATGGTGTCTGTGATGACCGGCCTGAACGATCGATACAGATCATCGGAGGTCTTTTCCTGGAAGTAGGCGGTGGCGGCGGTTTCCGGCCCGTTGAGGATCTCGAAGGCGTCCAGGATGGTCATGTTCCGGATGGCATTGACGAAGATGTTCACGGCCTCCGGTGCGGCTGTTTCGGCCGCCCGGTTCATGCTCAGGATAAAGTCGTCCACATACCTGGCCATCCCGATCTTCCTGAGGAGTTTTTCGGCATTTTCCAGTTCGTCGGGGATCGGGATCCGGATATTCAGGTTGGCCAGGTAGCCGTCCTCCCTGGCCACCTCCCTGACGGCGTTGCCCGTCCCTACACGGAGGGCCTCCTTGAGGCCGGAAGCGACCGTTTTCTCGTCGGTGGATTCCTTCGGCCGGGTGGCCTCCTTGAGAAGGTCGTCGAGGAATCCGGATTGGGCGCACTGGCTGGTGGCCAGAACCGAAAGGGCCGCGAGTAACGGAACGAGTTTTTTCAAGGCATCCTCCCTGGCAATGGTTTGAAACAACAGAATATCACATCGAAGACCGGCGGTTAACCGCCCAGGGAAAGGAGTCTGATCCCGCGATGAAACCGTTTCAGGATATGATAACCTTTTGGACAAAGGAGGTGAGTCGGACATGAACAGAGCCGTAGGCCTCGGAATGGTGACAGGGCTGGTCCTGCTTGTGGTCACTCTTCCGTCGGGATGCCGTCAGCGGACTGTCCAGCCGGCGGAACAGGCCTCCGGGCCGGGGGGTGTTACTTTGGGAATGACCAGTTCCCAGGTCCAGCAGGTGATGCTCGACGAGGTCCAACAGCTCCAGATGGCCGGACTGGTCCGGAATCCCTACAGTAAGGAAGTCCACCGCTCTGCCGACGGGACCGTTACCGAGGTGTGGTTCTATTACCTGGGACCGAAGAGGGGTGATAACCGGATCTCGGATGATGAGCTGGTTCCCATTATTTTCCAGGAAGGCCAGGTGGTGGGGTG
>JBFFDD010000140.1:0-7389 GCA_041559575.1 bacterium | reverse complement strand
GGGTCGAAGCAGCCGGCCTTGATCAGGAGTTTGGCATCCGACGGGTCGATGTCGGTCCGGTTGAGGAAATCGGTGAAGCTCCGGTAGGGGCCGCCTTTCTCCCGTTCCCTGAGGAGCCGGTCGGCGGCCCACCGCCTCAATCCCTGGATCTGCATCAGCCCGATGCGGATTTCCCGGCCTTTGCCGACATATTGGTAACGGCTGAAGTTGATGTCCGGAGGCAGAATGTCAAGGCCCATCCTCCTCGCCTCGGACAGGTAAGCGAGGACGGAATAGAACCCCCCCTGGTTGGAGATGACCGCGGCCATGAATTCGGCCGGGTAGTTGGCCTTCAGGTAGGCCGACTTGCAGCTGACCAGGGCGTAGGAGGCCGAGTGCGGCTTGCAGAACGAGTAGCCGGAGAAGGACAGGATCTGCTCCCAGACCCTCCCCAGCGTCCCTTCCGGGATGCCCTTTACCCTTCCCCCGGAAAGGAACCGCTGCCGGTAGTCCTCCAGCCTTTTCAACCGGTGCTTCTTGGTGACGATCTTGCGAAGCTGGTCCCCCTCGTAGGCGGAAAAATCGGCCAGTGCCATGGCCATCTGCGTGATCTGCTCCTGGTAGATGGCGATGCCGTAGGTCTCCGCCAGCACTTTATCAAGCAGGGGGTGAAGGGACTTAAAAGGTTTGCCGCGCATGCGGGCCACGAACTCGAGGATGTAGGCGTTGGCCGCCGGGCGGATGATGGACGAGGCCATGACCAGGTGCTCGAACAGGTCGCACCGCAGGGTGCGCGGCACAGGGTCCTTTCCCCACATGCGCCGGAGCAGCTGACGGGTGGCCGGCGATTCGATGTAGAAACAGCCCATGGTCCGGCCTTCCCGGAGAAGGTCCCGGGTCCTGGTGTCGGCAAGGGGGTCCCAACGGGCGTAATCGATGTCGGTCCCGGTGTTGGCCCTGACGGCGTCCAGGGTGTCCCGGATCACGGCCAGGGACCGGTTGCCCAGGATGTCGATCTTGACCAGGCCGGCCGCCTCCGTCTGGTCCTTCTCCCACTGGATCACCGGCAGCCCCTTGGCCGAGACCTGGACCGGGACGTAACGGCGGATGTCGTCCGGTACGATCACCAGCCCGCCGCAGTGGAGGGACAGGTGGCGCATCTGCCCGTCGATCCTGGACGCGGTTTCCAGGATCCCGCGCCAGTCACCGTTGACCGGTTCTCCCCGGAAAAGGGGGTGGGTCCTGACCGCGGCCGCCGCCCGGCCCGGCCTCCAGTAGCCGGACATCCGGCGGGTCACGTCCTTGATCTCGGCCGAGCTTATACCGTAGACCTTTGCCACCTCCCGGACGGCGGCCCTGGCCCGGAAGCTCACCTGGTTGGCCACCATCGCCGTCCTCACCGAGCCGTATCGGGCGAAGGCGAAATCCAGGATGTCGTCCCGCTCGTCCCAGGGGAAATCCACGTCGATGTCGGGGGGGTCGACCCTGCCCGGGTTCAGGAAGCGTTCGAAAAATAGGTTGTGCTTCAAAGGGTCCACGTGGGTGATCCCCAGGCAGTAGGCCACCAGGGAGGCGGCGGCGCTGCCCCGGCCGCAGGTCCGCGGCGACCGGGCGGCCAGTTCCTCCACCACCAGAAAATAGTGCGCGAACCTCTTCTCCCTGATGATGGCAAATTCCCTTTCCAGCCGGGCCTGGATCCGTCGGGTCGACCTGCCGTAGCGCCAGATCACCCCCCGGCGTGTCCGGTCCTCGAGGGTGGAAAAGGCGTCCTCCTCGCTCATCCCCCGGAAAGCCGGGAAGATCGTCCGGGAGAGATCCCAGTCGGTGCGGCACCGCTGGGCGATGCGCGCGCTGTTGCTGATCGCTTCGGGGCAGTGGGGGAAGTAGTCGGCCACCGTTTCCGGCGTCATGAAAAGATCCGTCTCCGCGGCGGTGTCCGCCGGGGTCAGGCGGGGCAGGGTGGTGTTCAGATCGATGGCACGCAGGACGCGATGGAGGTGATGGTCGCCGGGCTCGAGGAGGACGGCCCGGGTGGTGGCCACCGGGGGGAGGCGGGTATCGCGGGCCAGGGCCAGAGCCCTGTGCATGCTGTGACCGGGTGACAGCTCGACGTAGAGGCTCCCCCTCGCGGTTTTCCTCAGCGGCCTGAGGATGCCCGGGTCGTCGGTGATGATGAACAGCCCTCGGTGACGGTCCCTCAGCGATCGGACGAGGTCGAAGTCCCGGCGGCAGTGGCGGTCGGAAAGCAGGCGGCACAGGTTGGAGTAGCCGTCCCCGGTCCCGGCCAGGAGGATGGCCCGGTGATCCCTGGTCACCGCCTCGGCGCCGATGATCGGCCTGATCCCTGTCTCCCTCGCTGCCTCGATGAACCGGATGATGCCGTACAGGCCGTTGATATCGGTGAGGGCCAGGTGTGTGCATCCCATCGACCGGGCGGCCCCGCACAGCTGAGCCGGGTCGTGGATGCCCCAGCCGGGGGAGTAGGACGAGTGGACGTGGAGGTGGACGAAGGAAGTCATGAAATATCAAGTGAAAAATGGAAAATGGAAAGAAAAAGAACAGCATGCGGTTCCCTTTTCACTTTAACCTTTCCCCTTTCCACTCTGGGAAGTCCCAGGCACTGCGAGCCCCCACCTGACCGCGTCCCGGTCGTACTTCTCCCGGATCCTGTCCAGGGCCGACTGCAGGGACTCACGCTGCCGCCCCCCCGGTGTTCGCCGGTGGAACAGGTCCATCTGACCATCCGTCCCCGTGAGATGGGAACATGACAGGGACATCCCCTTGAGCCGAACCCGCCGCCCATAGACCTGTTCGAACAGGTCCCGGGCGTGAGCGAGCAGGTCCAGATCGTCGTTTGCCGGCGGGGTGAGGACCCCGGACCTTCCACAGGTCATGCCGTCCGAATAGTGGACGGTGAGGGACATCTTTCCCGCCGCCCTCCCCGACCGGCGCAGTCTGACGCCGCAGCCTTCCGCCAGGCGGCACAGCTCGGCGATGAGCGTGCTGTCACAGTTGTCCTCTCTGGCCAGAAACGACTCCTCTTTGATGTCCGGGGTTATCCTCGGGGGCAGGACCGGGGAGGGGTCAAAACCGCGGGCCCTCTGGTGGAGGAGGTGTGAGAAGGGGCCGAACACGAGGGCCAGTTGAGGGACGGTGAGATCGGCGATCTCCGATACGAGGCGCAGGTTCAAATCGGTCAAAAGGGCCCTCTCCCGGGTTCGCCCGACGCCGGGCAGGACGTCCACCGGCAGGGGGGCGATAAACGACGCCTCACTGCCGCGCAGGACGTCGCAGATGCCGGGCTTCTCCAGGTACCCGGAGGCGATCTTCGACACCATCTTGTTGCCGGCCACGCCCACGGCTCCACTGAGACGAAGCCGTTCAGAGATCTCCCGGTCGAGGCGGAGAGCCGCGTCCCGTCCCGGTCCTAAAAGTCTCCGGGTTCCGGTCAGGTCAAGAAAGAACCGCCCCGGGGACGGGGCCTCGAGCAGGGGTGTGTAATGGCAGGAGATGTCGGCGAGGGAGCGCATGGCCCTGGATGACAGTGCCGGGTCCGGCGGCAGGAGGATCAGGGAGGGGCTGTACTGGAGGCCGCGGAAGACGGGCATGCCCTCGAACACACCCTCGGCACGGGCCTCCGGAGAGACACAGTGGATGACGGCCCGGTCGGAATGACCGGGTGCCACGGCCACGGGCCGGTCCCTGAGGGAGGGATCCGCCACCCGCGCCAGGGCGATGGGGAAGTGGGGGATGGATAGCTGCAAGATGTCTCGATGCATAGTTCTGTCCGAAAAACCTCATAGGTGTCGACCCATTTTACGAGGGGGGGAAGGGTGAGGGGACGAGGGGGCGAGAAAACACAGGGAACTTTCTCCCACTCTCCCTGTCGCCCACTCGAGATGATATGTCATACGCAGTGCCTTATAACTCCAACCACCACGCCCTCGATCCGGAAGGCCTCCGGATCCTTGACCACGATCGTCTCCACGGCCGGGTTGGCGGCGTGCAGCTCGATGCGTCCGTCCGTCCTCACCAGGCGCTTGACCGTCGCCTCGTTGTCGATGAGGGCCACCACGGTCTGGCCGCTGTCGGCGGTCTCCCGCTTGCGGACCACGACGTAGTCCCCGTCGAGGATCCCGTCCTCGATCATGGAGTCACCCCTGACACGGAGGACGAAGTTGTCGCCGGATCCGGCCATGGAGGGCGGGACCTCGATGGTGTCGGGGACCTCCACCGCCTCGATGGGTTTTCCCGCGGCCACGGTCCCGGCCAGGGGAAGCTCGAAATGGAAGGAGGCGGGTGGCGGGACGCTGACACCCCGGCGGGCGTTCCATGACCGTGTCAGGCGGCCCTCCCGCTCCAGGCGGACCAGGTAGTTCTGCACCGTACCCAGGGACGAGAAGCCGAAGGCGTCGGCGATCTCCCGCTGGGAGGGGGCGTAGCCCTCCGTCTCGATGTGCTCGCGGATGAAGTCGAGGACCCGTTTCTGTTTGGGGGTGAGGGGCATAATATAATCCCTTTCCTTATTCTTCCCCTCCCTTAATGGGAGGGGAAGGTCTATTAATGCTCTGCTCGATCGTCATGAGAACGGCATCTATGTTTGTGAATATTTCATTGTTCCAGAATCTCAGGACTGTATAGCCCTGGTCACAGAACCAGTCATCTCTTTTCCTGTCCATTTGATTCAGCTGGCCATGCTGACCGCCATCCACTTCAATGACAACACCCCGATTAAATGTGACAAAATCCACGATGAACCTCCCAACAGGTTGTTGTCTTCGAAACTTAATGCCAGAAAATCTGTGGGTTCGCAGGTGCTTCCATAGAAGTTTCTCGGCATCTGTCTGGTTTCTGCGCAGGTTTCTTGCGTATGTTGTGAGATGTTGTTTTGCCATCGTGTTGTTTTGGTCCCCCTCACCTCTTATCCTCTCCCACCGGGGGAGAGGAAGAAAGTGGAAGTGTTATTGATAGTTTTGGTTCCCCTCACCTCTCGTCCTCTCCCACCAGGGGAGAGGAAGAAAGTGGAAGTGTTATAATAGTAGGCGTAAGTTTGGCGTAAGTCAAGGCTGTTCTGTTGCTTTACTTGTGGCATTCTTCCTGAACCTAACGAAAATCTCCCGGCCACCCTGCTAAAATATAAAGATGATCTGAAACATAACTTGACACGGAGGTTGTGCGATGAATCGAAGAGAGTTTCTGACACTCGGAGCGGCGGCAGCCGGTCTCCTGATGGCTCCGCAGGTTCTGCTCGCCGAGGCGACCATGAAGGCCAACCGGGTCAGGTTTCCAAAGCCGATGGAACCGGATATCAAAGGAGGGGTAAAGGAGTACCGCCTCTGGGTGGATATATTCCATCAGGAGGTGGTTCCGAAGTTTACCTTTCACACCCTGGCCTTCAACGACCAGGTGCCGGGACCGGAGATCCGGGTTCGGGAGGGGGAAAAGGTCCGGGTTTTCTTCAAGAATAGAACGGAGTTGAACCACACCATCCACTGGCACGGGCTCTACGTGCCCTGGCGGATGGACGGTGTCCCGTACGTCACCCAGATGCCGGTCATGCCGAACCAGGAGTTCGTCTACGAGTTCGAGGCCAGGCCTGCGGGGACCCACTTCTATCACTGTCATTGGGGAACCATGCTTCACCTGCAGGCCGGCATGTACGGACCGATCACCATCGAACCGGAAAGGGATACCGTTCGCGAACGCTTTCCCTATGACAGGGAGTACACCCTCATCTACTCGTCTCACGATGTAAATTTTATCCGCAACGAGCTCAACATCATGCTCACCCGGATGAAGGAGCGCCGGTACCTCATGATGAACGGCCGGTTCGATAAGGAAAGGTTCAACCTCTTCGACACGCTGGAGGAGTTCCACGAGGCCGTTAAGAGGGGTTATATGCCCCCTTACGCGACCAACATGAGGGCTCCGTCCGAATTGCCCGAGCCGAACTGGTTCACCGTCAACGGCAAGTCCTACCCGGAGACGCCGAAACTCTATATTCGATCAGGCGAAAACATAAGGGTTCGGCTCATCAACGCCGGTCAGACATCCCACTCCCTGCATCTTCACGGCCACGATTTCTGGATGGTGTCGGACGATGGCCTGCCCGTTGCTCAGCCGTGGCAGATGAACACCCTTCACCTGGCGCCTGGGAAGACCCACGACATCATCATCGAAGGCAGCAACCGGGGGATCTGGACCTTCCACGACCACGACACCCGCAAGGTGGCCAACAACGGCCTCTACCCGGGAGGGACGCTTGTCGTTCTGGTCTACGAGGACCTGCCCATGGAGGAGAGGGCGGTCGGTGAGATGGAGGGCATGAAGATGGAGGGTATGAAGATGGACATGCTCCCCAAGGTCTCACTGGATCAATAGAGTTAGGAGGTCACTATGAGATACGTTGTGATAGCAATTTCCGTGGTCTCTTTCCTCGTTTCCACCCTACCTCGAGCGGCCAGGGCGGAACTGACGCCCGAGATCCAGCTGGGGATCCATGGAGTTTTTTCCCTGGACGTCATCGAGGGGGACGGTGGAAGCGAAACGACCCTGGTCAACTTCGACGACACCTCAGTCCTCCTCGGGTTCCGCCAGAAACTTTACTCCGACTATCGAGGCAAAATGGCCATCGGCCTTAAATTCAACGACCCTGAATCGTCATTGGGAGATATTTTCTACCACCACATATTCATCGGGATCGAGGGCGAGCGAGATCAGCTGATCTTCGGACGATCCAGAATCAGAAACGCCCTCATCGAGTTTCCGACCCTCCGTGACGACGACGCCCTGTTCTTCTCGGACCTCCTGAATCCATTTGCCTCCGGTATTGAGCTTGAGTCCGAGGATCACCAGTACGGAGAGATCCTGGAGGCATCACACCTTTTCGGCGACAGGTATTGGCTCCGGGTCCACGCCGGTTCTCTAACCGAGGATCAGGACGTTGAATTTTCCATCAATTCGGCAGGTGTGTTTTTCGAATATATGATGCCTGAAACCCAGCGGTGGAACCGGAACGTCCTCCAGCAACTCGGTCTGGGGGCAAATTTTTACCTGGAGGTTCCGGAACCGGGAGGTGGTGAGAGGACGATGACCGCCGCTGCGGCCTCCCTGGCCCTGAATATCCATCCGGACCCGGTCGACTACTGGGACCTCAGGTCCCAGGTCCTCTACAATGCGGGGGTGGACGGCATCGTCGCCCTTGCTGACTTTGCCGACATGACCCGGACCGAATCCCTCACGGTCCTGACCTCCCTGCGTTATCTGAACCGGAAATCAGAGTGGCCCCGGACCCAACTGGCGCTGACCGCCGGTTTCAGAGATCTGCCGGACATCGGTCAGGACACAACCCAGACCCTCCTGATCTTGAATGGGCTCCGCAGGATCGGATCGGGCTTTGATCTTGGTCTT
>JBFFDD010000139.1:0-7415 GCA_041559575.1 bacterium | reverse complement strand
TTACCACAGAGGGCACAGAGCTCTCCCTATCATTCACTGAGGTCACGGAGAAAATCAAGTACTTGTGCTTGGGGTTTAATCGCCAGGCCAGCCAAAAAAGAAAAAGATATTGGGTTAGTATCCAGAATCTATCGGGTGCAATTTGGGAAACCTGGTAGAGTCCAATATGGCTGGCAAATTATTTAACCCAGTCCTTGTCCGTGCACTCTGTGGACGGTTGTATCTCTCTGTGTTCTCTGTGGTAATAAATTCATTCCCCAAGGACGCTGCCTGAATACTTGGCGGCGGGAAGGCCGAGGCCGTCCGCCCCCTTGAGCCTGGTTTTCAGCTCTTCGTAGACCTCCTCGCGCCGATCCCTGAAAAAGGCCCATTCAGCCCGGGCCATGTCGATCTCCGCCAGATCGACGTCGCTGAGGTGAACCGAGTCCCTTGCCCCGGCGGCCCGATGGAGGAGCTCCCCGTGAGGATTCACGCAGAAGCTCTTGCCATAGAAGGATTGATTTTCCTCCCGGCCGACCCTGTTGACCCTGAGGAAGAACAGACCGTTGGAGATGGCGTTGCCGGCGATCATCCTCTCCCACCGATCCTGGCTCGCGTGGGCATTGGAGGTGGGAACCACCACCAGCTGGGTCCCTTTCAGGGCCAGGATCCTGGGGCCTTCGGGGAAGAAGATATCCCAGCTCATCTGGACTCCTATCCTGCCCACCTTGGTGTGAAAAACCGGAAAGCCAAGATCGCCGGGAAGGAAGTAGAACGTCTCATGCCAGCCCTTGACGTGCGGGACATGGATTTTTCGGTATACACCGAGGAGGGCGCCGTTGGCGTCGATAACCGCCGCACTGTTGAAGTATTTGCCTTTTCCGCCTCTTTCGAAAATAGGGCAAACAGCCACCACGTCGTTCTCGGCGGCGAACCGGGTGATCCTGTCGGTCGTTGGACCGGGGATCGATTCGGCCAACTCGAAGTTCACCTGCCTCATCCTGGAAGGGAACCACTTTGTGGTGCACAGTTCCGGAAAGGCGATGAGCTTGGCTCCCCTGTCAACGGCAAGGGCCGAAAGTTCCAGCATCTTCTCGATGTTTTCCAGTTTGTCGCCCTTGCTGGCGAACTGGATCGCCGCGATTTTCAGCATGTTACCCTCCTTGGAGTGATTTATCAGGCCGGGCCGGCCGTTCCGGTCCGGGTCTTCTCCGTGTTCTGGTAATCGACCGACCGGTTCCTTCCCTGCTTCTTGGCAGCATATAGGGCCCGGTCGGCCATCTCGAGGAGATCCTGTTTCGAAATGGTGTCCTCCTGGGTGAGGATAGCGTATCCCATGCTCACACTCTGCCTCAGTGAGCCTGCCGAGGTGGTGAATTCATGCTCCTGAACGGACAACCGGATTTTTTCAACGATCTTTCTTGTGGTCTTGGTATCAACATTATCCAGGATTATGGCGAATTCCTCTCCGCCGTAGCGGGCCACTGCATCGAGCTCACGCACGCCTTTCCTCAGGACAGCGGCAAGCTCTCTGAGAACCTCGTCACCCACCGGGTGCCCGTACTGGTCATTGACCTTCTTGAAATAATCCACATCCACCATCACCACCGCCAGTGATTTTTCGTAATCCCTGCCCACCCGTTCGATCCGTTTCAGGAGAACCTCCTGGAAGGTCTTGTGGTTGAGCAGGCCTGTCAAACCGTCGGTGCGGGACATCTCAGCCACCTTCCGGTGGGTCATTGCGTTGTCCAGTGCCTGGGCGGTGATATCCGCCAGGATCCGCAGACCGTTGATGGAGTCGGCGCCGAAGACACCCCCCTCCGATGACACGCCGACCAGGACGGCCATCAGCCGTTTTTCACCCTCCTTGTCGATCACGCTCGGGATGCCGGAGAAGGAGGATACCTTGCCCAGTTTCTCCTTCTGAAAGAAGAAAGGAGACGGTTTCGACCGCTCCCTGTCCAGAACGATCTCATTCTCGTTCCTGATCAGCAGGCCCATCAGGCTGGGTTCCGAGCGCCGGATCTGCTTTTCTTCCAGGCCTTCGAGGAGTCCCCCGTCGACGGCGGTGACCTTGATCCCCCCGTCGTTCAGGAGAAAGGCCGCCCCTTCACATCGAGGGACCCCCCTCCGGATCGCCTCCACAGCGTTTCTGGCGATCTCATCCGGATCAAGGGTGCGGGTCAGGCTTTTGGCAAATTCCGAGATGGCCGATTTCGAGTGGGCATCCCAGGCGACCCTCTGAAGAATGGACTCCGTTTCCATGACCCGGGTGAGGAGATCACAGAAGATCCTCAGGCGGTTCTCAAAATAATCTCCCCCGGGAAAAGCATCCTGGGCCGTGCTGTCGAAGTAGAGGATATATCTGACACCGCTGCCCTCGGTGGAATCCGAGGCGGGTATGATTTTAATCAAAAGGGATCTCACCGGAACCCTTTCGGCATAGAAGGGAATGGGCACTGAGCCGGGTCGGACGTCATTGAGGATCAGCTGGCCTTCCCTCTCCAGGGCCAACCGTATAATGCCCTTACCGCCGGAAATGGGCTCGTTGCTGACGTACTCGGAATATGACCTGGAGACGGTGGCGGCTCTTATCCGAAACTCGTCAGGCCCTTCCGGGATCAGCAGGATACCGGACATGGCGTTCATGAAGTAGCACCCCAGACTCATGAACCCCTGGAGCAGGGCATCCTCCCCCAGTGCAGCAGAGGCTTCCATCTTCTCCCGCTCCGAGAGAAATTTCAGTGGGTCGCCTTCCTGCTCCCGGATCCTCCTTCCCATGTCCCTGGCATCCTGGATCAGCCGATCGTGGGTTTTCTTAAGGTAGTCGAACCTCACCGCCCGCCTGGCAACGGCCCTTCCCAGAGGCAGGCTGTACAGACCGAAAACCAGCGCCCAGGGAACCAGGGAAAAGTCACCGAGGAAGAGGGACCGGCCGCCAGCCACCCCGGCGAGCAGGGCTGCCGGCAGCCAGAGAAGTCTCATGCTTAGGGCGAACCTCGAGAAAGGATATCCTACGAAAAAAACGAGGGGGATAAGGGGGACCATGGCGATGAGGAGCTTGACACACCCTCCGGCGACAACCAGGAGGGCCGACTGGACTGGAAGGGACTGAGGGGAATCCCTGAATCTCCCCTTTTCGGAGGAAACCCAAATGGACGAGGCCAAAAGCGCGGCGGCCATCAGCAGATGAAGGGGATACCATGACAGACTGTCGATGGGTGTCGGAAAAACCAGGAATCCGACCGACAGCGCGAGAAGCAGGATCAGGATGACCGAGGCTCGCGGCCACCTGATTTCAGAACTCACTTCTTGAGGTCCCCGGTTTCTTCGGGGAAGAGGTAGACGGTCTCCCCCGGCTTGACCATTCCAAGACGGGTCCGGGCGAGATCCTCTACGGTGTCAGCGTCCGAACGAAGCAGTTCGATTTCATCGGCCATCCTGGAATTGTTTCTTTTCAGTTCTTCCACTCTTATCCGGAGGTCGTTCCGGCGATTGACCATCTGACCGAGGCGGACGAGCCCCTTCTCGCCCACAAAATTGTATCCGAGCACGCCCACCACCGCAGCAGTGAGAATCACTATTGCTCTGCGTCTGCCCTTTTTCATCTTCCACTCGACCGGCATTTATCTTCGATTCCAGACCTCACACGTAATGGAAAATTGTTTATTTATTAACACAAACTCTGAAAAAGGTCAGGACTGCATCTCCTCGACCTTGCGGGACCACTTTTTCACAATATCCCCCGCCGCACTCTGATCGGGGCTCTCGGCAATGATGTGGAAGCAGGCATGGTTGGAACTGGGATAGATGAGAACCCATCCGTTCGATTCCTCGAACCGGACCCCCTCGATGCTCTTCGAATCCTCTCCCAATTCCTTCACCAGGAGCCTCATGACCTGGCCCTTCATCTCCCAGGGGCAGGGAACGATGCTCTGCAGGAGATGCGCTTCGGGCAGGGAATCCATCAGGTCGCCCAGGGAGTGACCGGTGGTGGCGAGCATCTCCATGACCTTGCCCAGGCAGAACATGGCATCAAAGGAGGGATGAAATTCGAGGAGTGCCAATCCACCTTCTCCGTTGCCGGCCAGATACGCTTCCTCGGCCACGGCCATATCCAGGATCGAGGCCGGCATGATGGGCGTCCGGATTATCTGTCCTTTATGTTCCGCCGCCAGTTTTTCAAGATTTCCGCTGACGCTGATGGGAACGGCCACCTTGCAGCCCGGCCTGGTCTGAAAGGCCAGGAGGGAGGCGATCTGCAGACTCTTGGCTCCGTCTATCCACCGTCCTCTCTCGTCGATCAGGAACAGAGTCTCGCCGCTGGTGCTGATGATGGCCCCGAGGTCTGTCTTGAGGTCCCGGACGATTTCCGAGATCTGCCGGATAGCCCGATCGAACTGCTTGGTTGTCCGGGTGGCCTTGTCCTCATCGAGATGGGCATTGAGGGAGATCACCTCAACTTTGGTCCTTCCCAGGAGACCGGGCAGCACTTTGAGGGTGCTTCCGTTGGCGTAGTCGACGACCACCCGCATGCGTTTCCTGGCCAAAGCCTCCAGATCGAGGCCCTGCAGGTAGCTCTTCTCGTAGGTCTCCGTACCGAAATAGGGATAACTCATGGTCCCGGCGCCCTCCAGGCTGGCCCGTTTGAAATCCATCCGGAAAAACAGCCTGTCGACCTCATTCCTCTCGGCGGTGGTCAATTCCCTCCCGCCGTCCCGGAACAGACGAATCTCGAGGACCTCGGGATCGGACGGCGAGCGGCGGACATGAAAACCACCCGCCTCTCCCTGACCGCTCATCTGATGCCGGGACACCGGGATGGGGACGATGCCGTAATCGTGGACGTCGACCCCCACAGAGAGGACCCCGGAGGTCAGGGCCTCGGTGATCATCCTGGCCGCCCGGTGCATTCCCCTGGAGATGGAGACGACGGACCGGTCCGGGATGGCGGCCCCAAAAGCGGCCCCCAGCCGGGTCCCGAATTCGGGGGTGATCTCCTTGTTGGACAGCCCGCGGATGAGCCCGGAGGTGAAGAGCGTCCCCCGCCACCGGGATCCCCAGACGAAATGGGTGGAGAGGACGGCCTCATCTTCCACCACCTTATCGGGCCAGATCCGGACGCCGGCCCTGACAATGCTTCCCCTCCCGATAATACAGCCCTCGCTGATGACGGTCCCCTCTTCGATGTAAGCGCGGGTCTTGATCCTGGTTCCGGACCCCACGACGCTCCCGGCGACGAAAACGCCTGATTCCACCTGAACCCCATCCCAGAGGATGGAGGACCTCATACGGATCCGTTCAGCGACCTGACAGTTGGGGCCGATGAACGAATCGCGGATCCGTCCCCCACCGCCCAAACGGGCGCCATTGCCCAATACGACCATACCTGACAGGTTGGCATCAGGGTCGACGCTGGCTCCCTCTCCAAGATAGACGGCGGCCTGGTCCATCTCGATGGGTTTACCCGGGATGTCCAGATACAGGCTGCCCGCGGCGATCTCCCTGTGGACCTGGAGGTATTCGACCGCATTGCCGACATCCTTCCAGTATCCATTGGCAAGGTAGGCCGCCGGGGGTTTCCCCTCGGCGAGGAGGGCAGGAAAGATATCCTTGGAGAAATCCTTCTGCTCTCCCTCCGGGATCCTGTCCAGGATCATCGGATCGAGAATGTAGATGCCGGTGTTGATGTTGTCGCTGAGCACCTCGCCCCAGGATGGTTTCTCCAGGAACCGGGTGACCCGGTTGTTCTCATCGGTGATCACCACGCCGAAGGGAAGCGGATTGTCCACCCTGGTCAGGACCATGGTGGCCGGGTCTTGCCGATCCTGGTGGAACCGGACCGCTTCGCTGAGATCAAAATCGGTGATAACGTCGCCGCTGATAACCAGAAAGGTGTCATCGAGCAGGTCGGCGACGCCCTTGACGGCCCCGGCTGTCCCCAGGCCGCCGGGAGGATCCTGCCGGTAGGTGATGTTCAATCCGAACCGGGAACCGTCCCCGAAATATTCCTCGATGGTCTCGGGAAAGAAATAGGTGAGCATGATCAGGTCTTTGAACCCGTGCCGCTTCAGAAGCCTGACGATATGCTCCAGCATGGGCCGGTTGGCGATGGGGACCATAGGCTTGGGCAGCTTGATGGTCAGCGGCCTCAAACGCGTCCCGTATCCCCCCGCCATGACGACAGCCTTCAAGGCATCTCCTCCCGAAGCACCACACAAATTCTCATTTTTAACATTCCATTTTAGAACAGCGGCTCAGGCGGGGTCAAGGAAACCATTCAGACCTCCGCGTGAATGGAGTTTCTCGTTTTCGGTTTCGAGCGGCGAGGAAAAATTGGAACCGCAGGGGGCACGGAGGAGATCGATGGAGAACCAAAGATCCGGATCCAGGTCCAACGCACCAGATCCCGGGAACGATCTTGCCCTTTTCCTTTGATCTCCCAACCTCGAACTTCAAACCACAAACCTCAAACCATTCCTTTTCTACCTTGCGAGAGGCACGAACATGATTATATTTCGATATGATTACAATTTACAGGACAGGCAGGGTTACCCCGGAAACGCTAGGAGCCATTGGCGGCGCATTCGTCATCCCGGCCCTGGTCGTTTCGGCTTTGTTGCTCTCGATCGTGTCACCTGTCCCCCTTCCGGCCGATCCCTCGACACCGCCTGCCGGAGAGGTTAAAACAGGCTCCGCCTGCGACCTGCTTCCCCTGTTCGATCCCGAAGAGGAGACCCTATCGATGCAAACCGAAAAAAAGTCGGATCAGAGACCGGTCAGACCGCCTCTTGACCTGGCGATACCCGACACTCTTAGAACGGCTACCTTCGCCCTCGGGTGATTCTGGGGTCCTGACTCCCGGTTCGGGAGTATGGATGGTGTCGTTAGAACCCGGGTTGGTTACGCCGGGGGAACGACAAGCGATCCCACCTACCGCAGGATCGGCGACCACATGGAAACCATCCAGATCGATTACGATCCGGAGAAGATCACCTACCGGGATCTGCTCAACGTCTTCCTCGATTCCCACGACGCCAGCTGGCAATCCCCCGTTCGCCAGTACGCCTCGGCAATATTCACCCACGATGTCCAACAGGAGGAAGCGGCCCGCGCGATTATTTCCCAATGGGAGTCGACAACCGGAAGAAAGAACGCCACCTTTTTCGTCCCCTACGCCGGGTTCACACTTGCTGAGGACTATCATCAGAAGTACTCGCTGCGCAGCGCCAAGGAGCTCCTTCGCGAATTCGAGGCGGTTTACCCCGACGGACGGGACTTCGTGAACTCCACCGCCGCGGCCCGGGTGAACGGCTACCTCTCGGGCTACGGAAACCTGGAGAGCTTTGCCAGGGAGAGGGACGGACTGGGGATGCCGGAGGAGAAGCTCCTCGCCCTGGAGAATTTCATAAGGGCCTACGGGGGGAAGTATTAAG
>JBFFDD010000138.1:0-7477 GCA_041559575.1 bacterium | reverse complement strand
TCGGCCGGATGATGTCTTCCGTTACCCTCGGCAATGTTGGCTGGAATAGAGATGGCCGCACGTCTAATCTGATCGGCAAGGGGATAGTTTCCCCGTTTTCGGATCTCGGCTGCTAATTGATCCAACTCCTCAGCAAGATTTACAGCCATCTGGTAAACCTTTAGGCGCTCAAACAAAAAACCCATGGTGTAATAGTCCAAGCATTTTCCATGCCGCCCTCCCCCTTGTTCTTTTGATCTAAAATTTCCAACCTCCAATGCTCAAATCCTCTATACCCTTGACATCCAGCACCCTTTCCCATACTTTTCTTGTTGTCGAACCTGTGGAGTGGAGGGGTCGCACACTGTTCCGTTTGTCCCACAAAATCAGATTGCATAACCATGCAAAGGAGGGATCCATGAGAGCGTTAGGTAAGTACGTTCCCGTTTTCCTGTGTGTCCTGGCCCTGATCCTTTCGGTTCCGGTGCCATCAGCAGAGGCCCATCCCGTGAGGGTGGCCATCGGCGGCCTGAGCGGCCTGTTCGTGACCACGGCAGGCGAGACCTTCGAGGCCGGGACGATGGTCATCGGCGCCGGTTTCCTGTTCGGCGACGAGGGGGATGTTGGTTACGATACCTACACCATACCGGTGACCTTCACCTACGCGTTCACCGACGATGTGGAGGGAGGAGTATCCGTTCCGGTAAGGAGCAGCGTCGATTTCGACGGCGGTGGTTCCACCTCGGGACTGGGCGATGTCCTGTTGTCGGTGAAATACTCCCTGCAGAAGGAGACCGAAACCATGCCGTCGGTGGCGGTGGGCGGGAAGCTGAAGCTGGGGACTGCTGACGACGGCCTGGGGACCGAAAAGACAGACGTGGGGATCTTTATGGCAGCCGATAAGGCACTGGGCAAGGTGAACGGATATGTCAACGTCGAGTTGCTGATCACCGGCGGAGATGCCCCCGAGGACCAGGCAAACTACGCCTTCGGCCTGGAGTTCCCCTACACCGACACCACCACCTTTGCTTTGGAGCTCCTCGACCAGGGGTTCGGATTCTTTGGGGGTACGCTCACAAGCACGTATATGGGAGGCGACCTCCTCCTGGGGGGGGTGAGCATCGATATCGAGCCGTCCATGAACCTGGGGTTCGCCCTGGGAGTGGGGCTGAACGATTCCTCCACCGACACTGTGGTCGGCGGCAAGTTCGCCTTCAAGTTCTAGACGTGAATTTAAGGGAGGCTCCGCGGGGAGCCTCCCGTTTCCATTCCGGGGAACCACCTGTGGGGGGAATTCCCATTCTGCTGACACGATCGTGTCAGGGGCCGTAATCGTATCCATCAAGGGGAGGGTAATATGATCAAGAAAAGGATCTACTCACCGGGTCCGGTCGACGTCTCGCCGCTGACCCTGCTGGAGATGGCCCAGCCGGTCATGCACCACCGGACCAAGGAGTTCGAGGCGGTGGTGTCCGGGGTGGCTGAGGGCCTCAAGTTTGTCTTTCAGACCAAAGGGGACGTGCTCATCTTCGCCTCGTCCGGCACCGGGGCCATGGAAGGGGCCATCTCCAACACCATGAACCCGGGGGACAGGGTGGTCTGCGTCCGGGGGGGTAAGTTCGGCGAGCGGTGGGCCCAGCTGGTGACGGCCTTCGGCGGGGAACCGATCAACCTGGATGTCGAGTGGGGCCAGGCTGTGGATCCGAAGCTCATCGCCGATGCCCTCAAGGCCGACCCATCCATCAGGGCGGTCTGCGTGCAGGCCAGCGAGACCTCCACAGGGGTGGCCCATCCGGTGAAGGAGATCGCCGATATCGTCAAGGGATACGGCGATACACTGTTCATCGTCGACGGCATTACCGCGGTGGGGGTCATGGATATCCCCTTCGACAAATGGGGCATCGACATCCTGGTGGGAGGATCCCAGAAGGCGTGGAGGCTGCCCCCGGGGCTGGCCTTCGCCGCTGTCTCCGACAAGGCATGGGCCGCGGTGGACAGGTGCACCCAGCCGCGCTACTACTTCGACTGGACCAAGGAGAGGAAGGCCCTGGGCAAGAACACGACGGCCTACACACCCGCCGTTTCCCTCATGGTGGGCCTGGCCCACGTCCTCGGTGAGATGAGGGAGGAGGGCCTCGACTCCCTTTTCGCCCGCTCGGCCTCCTACGCGAAGGCCTTCCGGGAGGGGATGGTGGCCCTGGGTCTGAAGCTCTTCGCCCCTGATTCGCCCTCCGATTCCATCACGGCCGTCCTCGGTCCCGAGGGGATGGACGCGGGCCTGATCGTCAAGCACATGGCGACAAAGTTCGGCATTACCATGGCCGGCGGCCAGGACCACGCCAAGGGCAAGATCTTCCGCGTCTCCCACATGGGGTACCTGGATGCCCTGGACATGGTCACCGCGGTGGCCGCGATCGAGATGACCCTGAACGACCTCGGGCACAAGGTCGAACTGGGAGCCGGCGTCAAGGCGGCCCAGGAAGCGCTTTCGTAAGGGAGGGTTCGATGAAAGTATTAGTCAGCGACAAGCTTTCGCCCACCGGGGTTGAGATCCTGGAGCGGGCGCCCGGTCTATCCGTTGAGGTCAAGACGGGGATGACGCCCGAGGAGCTCAAGGGGGTCATCGGCGAGTACGACGGGTTGGTCATCCGGAGCGCCACCAAGGTCACCAAGGAGATCATCCAGGCGGCCTCCCGCCTCAAGGTGGTCGGCCGGGCCGGCATCGGGGTGGACAACGTCGACATTCCGGAGGCCACCAAGCGGGGGATCGTGGTCATGAACACCCCCGGAGGAAACACCGTGACCACCGCCGAGCACGCCATCTCCATGATGTGCGCCCTGGCCCGGCACATCCCCCAGGCCGATGCCAGCATGAAGGCAGGCCGCTGGGACAAGAAGCTCTACATGGGCGTGGAGCTCCTTAACAAGACCCTGGGCATTATCGGGGTGGGCAACATCGGTTCCATCGTGGCCGACCGGGCCCAGGGTCTGAGGATGAACGTGATCGCCTACGATCCCTACATCACCGAGGAGGCCGCCGCCAAGATGGGCATCGAGCTGGTTGGCCTCGAGGACCTGTACAGCCGGTCCGATTTTATCAGCCTTCACGTGCCCAGCACCGATGAGACCCGGAACCTCCTGAACATGGAGGCCTTCAAGAAGATGAAACCCGGTGTGCTCATCGTCAATTGCGCCCGGGGAGGCATCGTCAACGAGGCGGACATGGCCGAGGCTCTCAAGAAAGGTCTGGTGGCCGGCGCGGCCTTCGACGTTTTCAGCAAGGAGCCGATGGAGGCGGACAGTCCCCTGCTCGGTCTTGATAATGTCATCCTGACGCCGCACCTGGGAGCGTCCACCGGCGAGGCCCAGGAGAACGTGGCCATCGCCGTGGCCCATCAGATCGCCGATTACCTGGTCAACGGCACCATCACCAACGCCGTCAACGTGCCGTCGGTGAGCGGGGACGTCCTTCCCAAGGTGCAGCCCTACCTCGCCCTGGCCGACAAGCTCGGCAGCCTCACGTCGCAGTTGGCGGACTTCGCCCCGAAATCGGTTCAGATCCGCTACGCCGGATCGGTCCGCGACCTGCCCCTGGAACCGGTCACCATCAGCGCTCTTAAGGGTATCATGGAGCCGGTTCTGGGCATCGGGGCGGTTAATTTCGTCAACGCTTCCGTCCTGGCCGAGGACAGAGGGCTGAAATACAGCGAGGTTAAAAGCTCCAAATCCGAGGATTACAGCAACCTCATCGAGGTGACCCTGAGCGCCAACGGCAAGGAGATCAGCGCGGCGGGTTTCATCTTCGAGGGCCGTGAGCCGCGGATCATCCGGATCGGTGATTTCTCCATGGAGGCCATACCGGAAGGGCACGTGCTGGTCCTGGTCAACGAGGACCGTCCCGGTGTCATCGGTAACCTGGGCAAGACCCTGGGCGACCACGGCATCAATATCGCCAGCATGCAGATAGGACGGGACAAGCCGGGCGGGGAGGCCCTGTCCTTCCTTCAGGTGGACACGGAGCCGGGTGAGGAGGTCATCAAGGCCCTGGGCAAGATGAAACACATCAAGACCGTCACCAAGGTGGAATTCTAGGAGTTCTCAGGCGCAGGTCCGGTTTGACCCGTGGCCTGCGCCTTGTTGCGCCTGGTTAAAAAAATTAACCACAGAGAACCCAGGGAGTTATAGTTACCACTGAGGACACCGGGAAAAAGGTTACAGGTTTTTCCCCAGATCAAGCCATGTTCTGCAGGTTTTCCCTGTGACCTCTGTGGTTGATTGATATACTCTGTGCCCTCTGTGGTAAACTATTTCAGGAGTTGCTTTGAATCACGGTAAAACAGACGGCCCATGGCAGCTGCCCACCGGCGTCTTCGAGATGAACCCTGACAGGGCGGCTTTCATCAGGAAGGTCGAAAACAGGTTTCTGTCAACCTTCGAGAGGTGGGGTTACCGGGAGATCCGCACCCCGGCCATGGAATACGCCCAGACCATGGCCCAGGGGCTGGAACCATCGGAACAGGATATCGCCTTCAAGCTGGTGGACCGATACACCGGCAGGATGATGCTCCTGCGGTCCGACGTCACGCCCCAGGTGGCCCGCATGTCGGCCATTGCCCTTCAGCAGGTCCCCCGGCCCCTGAGACTGTGTTATGTCGCCAACGTATACCGCCACCCCGATGACCCGAGTCATCCGCGCAGGGAGTTGATCCAGGCTGGGGCGGAGCTGCTCGGTCTGGAGGAGAACCAGGCGGATGCCGAGGTCATCGCCCTGGCCATCGTCTCCCTGCAATCCATGGGCCTGAGCGGCATCCGCATGTCGGTTGGTCAGGTGCGGTACGCCAGGGGGCTCCTCGCCGAGTGCGGCCTTTCCCCCGGGTTCGAGGACAGGCTGATGGATGCCGCCCACCGCAAGGACAGGACGGAGATCGCGTCTATCCTTGACCGGCAGGAGATAGGTGGACGTCTCAGGAAGTCCTTTTTCGCCCTGACCGACCTTCAGGGGGGCGACGATACCATTGACCGGGCTGAGGAACTCGCCCCCAATCAGGATTGCCGGGATGCCCTTGCGGACCTCCGGGAGGTCCTGGACCTGATGGCCCACTACGGCGTGGACCGGAACCTGGTCCAGGTCGACCTGGGAGATCTGAAGACATTCAGGTACCACACCGGGGTTGTCTTTTCCGGTTTCGTCTCCGGGGCTGGAAAGGCTGTCCTGAAGGGCGGCCGGTACGACGATCTGGTGGGGCGGTTCGGGGACCCTGCGCCGGCCACCGGGTTCGCCATCGATATCCTTGAGCTGGTGGAGATCGTGTCCCAAGGGGGTGAGATGGCCCCGTCCATCGATTATCTGCTCATCAACCGGACGGGGGATCAGGGCAAAGGGCTCCGGTTGTCGATGGAGCTGCGGGGCAGGGGGCGAAACGTCCTCTGCCTGATCAGGGAACTGGCCGAGGATAAGTGGCTCCCGTATGTCAGGGCCCACCGGATAGAAACCGTCCTTGTCCTGGAGGAGGGCGGGCATCTGCGCCGCATGGATCAGTCGACCGGAAAGCTGATACCATGTGAGATCGAAGAACTCTGACAAACAGTAACAGTAAAAGTATAAGTAGACGGAAACACCCCGCGAGTGCTGGATATCTCTCTTCGGCCATAACTTCTGCTTCTGCTTATACTTCTAAATGTACCAATTTTTTGGAGGTTGAGTCATGTCCAACGTGGTGATCGTAGGGGCTCAGTGGGGTGACGAGGGGAAGGGAAAGATCGTCGATGTCTACACCGAACGGGCGGATATCGTGGTCCGCTACCAGGGAGGGCACAATGCCGGCCACACGGTGGTGATCGGAGATGAGACCTTCATCCTGCACCTGATCCCGTCCGGGATACTCCATCCCGGTAAAAAGTGCGTCATCGGCAACGGCGTGGTGGTCTCGCCCGAGGCCCTGGTCCGCGAGATGGACCAGCTTATCTCGAGGGAGGTGGATTTCGCCGGCCGGCTGCTGATAAGCGACAGAGCCCAGGTGATCATGCCCTACCACGTCGCCCTCGACCAGGCCCGGGAGGAGAAAAGGGGGGAGAGGGCCATCGGTACGACGGGCAGAGGGATCGGACCGGCCTACGAGGACAAGGTGAACCGGAGCGGTATCCGGATCGGGGACCTGAGCAACCCCGATTATTTCAGGGATCGGTTGAGGGCCACACTGGAGTACAAGAACTTTATCCTCAAGGGTTTCTACGCAAAGGAGCCCTTTGACGAAAACGAGGTCTTCGAGTCCACCCTGGCGCTGGCCGAGCGATTCAAGGGGTTCATCGCCGACACGACCTTTCTGATCCAGAGTCAGGTCATGGATGGGGCCAACGTGCTTTTCGAGGGCGCCCAGGGAACCCACCTCGACGTCGATCACGGGACATATCCCTACGTCACCTCATCCTCCACGACCGCCGGCGGGGCGTGCACCGGATCGGGCGTCGGTCCGAAATCCATCGACCATGTCATCGGCATCTCCAAAGCCTACACCACACGGGTGGGCGGCGGTCCATTCCCCACTGAGCTGTCCGGTGAGATGGGCGACCGGATACGGGAGGCCGGCGGCGAGTACGGAGCCACCACCGGAAGGCCGAGACGCTGCGGATGGTTTGACGCCGTGGTGGTCAGGCAGAGCGCCAGGGTAAACGGGCTCACCGGTATGGTGATCACCAAACTGGACATCCTGGACGGCATCGATCCCATCAGGGTGGGAGTCGGCTACCGGTGCGGTACCATTGATCTCGATGTCCTGCCGTCGGGTCTGGCGGAGCTCAATGGCTGCCAGCCGGTTTACGTGGATCTTCCCGGCTGGAAGGAACCCACGGCGGGCGCCAGGGAGTGGGGCGACCTGCCGAAAGAGGCTCAGTCCTACATCAGGAAGCTCGAGGAGCTCACCGGGGTGCCGATAACCATCGTATCCACGGGCCAGGAGAGGACGGAGTACATCGAGATGAGCGATCCGTGGAAGTGATCTAAAAGATTGAACCACAGAGGACACAGAGTTGGATTCGGGTTTTGGTCGCAGGAGTAAGAATTAAGAACTGAAAACTGGGTCTATACCCTAGAACCTGGTTTTCCGCTTTGCATTCTCCGTGTTCTCTGTGGTTAAGTTTGTTTTTTTCGGAAACCGCTTTGCAGAGCTTGACAAAAGTACTGTCAGATATTAGAAAGTTGAACGCTTTTCGTGAGCCCGTAGCTCAGTCCGGTAGAGCAGCGGACTTTTAATCCGTCGGTCGAAGGTTCGAATCCTTCCGGGCTCACCACGATCTTTTACAACGGTTGTCCCGGAAGGATGAGAACAGGCCGTCAGGCCCCGGTGAGCTTGTCCTGAGCCATTTGGATATATTATTGTCTGGGCGAAGGAAATCCTTCCGGGCTCACCAACACTCGCTTCCCCCTGGGAAACGAGTGTTGGTGAGTGCTGAGTACTAAGAACTGAGCACTTAGCACTCAGAACTTAGAACCGCTTCTCCG
>JBFFDD010000137.1:0-7547 GCA_041559575.1 bacterium | reverse complement strand
GGCCATTCCCGGGAAGGTAATGACGTTGGGGATGATACGATGGTCAAGGTCGATGAAGGAGATCACCAGTAGGGCGGTGGCGAAGACGGCCATGACCGCGGTGCTGGGGGCCCACCCCAGCCTCAACGCCAGGCCAAGATAAAGCAGGCCGTTAACGGTCTCCACAGCGGGATAACGCCAGGAGATCCCTCCGCCGCAGGCCCGGCATCGGCCACCGAGGATAAAATAGCTCAGGACGGGGATGTTGTCGTAGAACCTGACCGACTCTCCACACTCGGGGCATCGGGATCCCGGATGCACGATGGATTCCCTTCTCGGGATCCGGTAGATCAGGACATTGGCGAAACTGCCCACCGCGGCGCCGAGCAGGAAGACGATCAGGAGTACGAGTATGGTCACAACGAACCCTCCCCGGCCAGGTCAGCCCCTCGGTTCTGGAGAAGTTCCGAATAGAGTTCCTCCTGTTTCCTGACCATAATATCACGATCGAACCGGCGGGCTGACTGGAGGCCGGCTTCGCCCATCCTCCGGGCCAGATCGGGGTCTTCGAACAGACGGATGATGCGGTCGGCGAAGCAGCCGAGGTCACCCGGATCACACAGGTAGCCGTCAACACCCTCAGTAACCGCCTCCACGGACCCATCCACCGCGGTGGCGACCATGGGTCTGCCGGAAGCGTGGGCCTGGGGGATCACCAGCGGCAGCCCTTCCCACAGGGAGGTCAGGACGATGACGTCGGCGCTCTTCATCAGCCCAAACACGTCCTCCCGCCATCCCAGGAGATGGAAAACGTCCGACAACCCCAGGCGGCGGATCTCCGTCTCGAGGACGGACCTGAGCTCCCCGTCCCCGGCAACCATGAAGTGGGCTTCGGGATGGGACAGGCGAACCCTTTCGGCAGCTCTGGCGAAGTCCAGGGGGGCCTTCTGGTGTTTGAGGCAGGCTACCATCAGGGCGAGGGGGGCGTCCGCGGGAATCCCGTGCTCGGATTCCAGTTGGTGCCGCATGGGGACCGCTGCGTGGACAGGTTCCAGGTCGAACCCGCACAGGATCACCGAGCTCTTATCGGGGCCAAACAGGCCCCACTGGATACCGTCCTCACGGGTCCTCTGCGAGACCGCAATCAGGTGCGTCGTCACTCTGGAGGTCATCCTCTCGGCCGTCTTCAGAAATCCCCTGACCATCCCCGGCTGCAGGGGGGTGATCCCGTAGCCATGGATGGTGTGAACGATCACCGGGACACCCTCCCTGTGCGCCGCCCACCGCCCTAGGATCCCAGCCTTGGAGCTGTGGGTGTGCACCACCGCCACCCTGGAGATCTCCCTGAGGATGCTCCTGATCTCGCGGTAGGCCGCCAGATCTTTTACGGGGCGGATCTCCCGCTCCATGTTCCGGGCGATATGGACCGGAAAGCCCAATCCCCGGGCAGCCTCCATGAGATACCCCTCCTGTCCGGTGATCAGGTGAGGTGTGAACCTGGCACGGTCGACGTGGGCCAGGATGTCCAGCGCCACCTGTTGGGCGCCGCCGAACTCCAGTTTGGTAATGATGTGAACCAGAGGAACCGGTGTCATGGGCCGATCTCCTCCGCGGTCCGAAGGCCCCACTCTATGGCGTCCTCCATGGCCGAATACTCCCACGCCCCATAGCGGCCGATGGAGTGGATGGAACGCTCCTTCAGGCCCGCCAGGATCGATGCCAGGTTCCGCTGGCGGAACCGGTCAAAGAAGACGTAGGCGCAAGGGATGGAAAGGAGGAGGCCGGCTGACGTTCGTCCCCCGTTCGGGACGATCCCCAGGTCTATCAGGGCCCTCGTCGCCTTGTCGGTAAGAGCTGCCTCATCTGGGGTCTCCCCCGGACGATGGGCGATCTCCACGTAATAAGAGGATGTGCCCGGCGGTGCCATGGAAGGGGAGAAATTGGAAAAGACACCCACCCTGTAGAAGGGATATCTTTGCTCCGGAAAGTAGATCCAGTGCTCTTCCCTGTCCGTGGGCAGGTCGCAGCCGAGACACAGCACCGTCACCGCACTGCACCTCAGGCGTTCGGCCGGGGCGATGAGATCCGCTGGCAGATCTGAGACCATCCGTAAAAGGTCGGGAAGGGGAACGGTGGAGATGAGGTCTCCATAGGCGTACTTCTCGCCGCTCTGGACCTCCACCGTCCTTCTTCCGGTATCCACCGACGCCACCCGTCTGCCGAGGAGTATACGGTCCTCCATTCCCCCGGCGAGGGCCTTAGGAAGGATCTCGATCCCTCCCCGGCTCGGGTAAAGGAAGGTGGCGTTGTATCCGTAGGTCCCGGTGTCCTCACCCCTGGCCGCCCTCTCCATGGCCTCCGCCTCGGGCCTGGGAATGAACCTGTCGGTCCAGCTGGGTTCCATCTCCTCCAGCGGATGGACGTAGAGTTTGCGGTTGTAAGGAATCATGAAGATCTCAGCCAGGCCATCACCGAACTGGCCCCGTGCCCACTCAGGAAAGGACTGCTCAACGGTATCCGGGTCCGCCGAGGACCGGCGGTATCCCTCGATGCACCTTTTCACCGTCGCTGGGGACAACCTGCCGAAATTGGCCTGGATGGGATAGGGAACGTAGGTACCCTCCACGTGAACCGAAGCCCTTCTGACGTGCTCCTCCAGTTCGATCCCCAGGTCGTCACGGATGATTGACCGGACCTTTTCACCCTTCAGATGCAACAGGTGCCCGGAATAGTCGAAGGAAAAACCGTTGACGTGTTCCGTCCGGCACAGCCCCCCGACACGGTCCCCGGCCTCCAGGACCAGAAACTCGTTCCCCTTGTCCACCAGCGCCCGGGCGGCGGCGAGGCCAGCCAGACCCGCACCGATGATGATGACAGGGGCCCTACTCACGGATGATCTCCGTGACGGCGATCCCGTTGGCGGAAAAAAGGATACGCGTACGCCGGTTGATGAAATTTCTGAGGGTGGCCCGTTCGGAGGCGTTGAGCCTCATATAGGGGGTCTTTTCCGCCAATCTGCTCATCTCTCGAGGGTTATGGAGGATGTGGGAAAAACCTGCCTCGAGCAGGCGACGGGCTATCTCCTCGATCGATAAGCCTGACCTCATCATCTCGATCAGGCGGTTGGGGGAGTCGAATGTGGGAATCTCCCGGGGAAAATCCGAATAGAACCCCCTCGTCTCCCCGAGAAAAAGGACCCGGCTGGGCGGTGGATTCAGCCGGTTCAGGAACTCTATCGAGGGAAAGACATCGTAGTGCCTCTGAAGATAGCCCACCGGGGAACTGACCCCGAAAGCGGCTGGAACACTTCTGTTCACAGCTGCTTGGACACCGATGAGAACACCCATATTAACCACCATCGCCGCCGCGACCGACCCTGAAAGAACGACTCGAAACCGCGTCAGGCTGCTCAGGGTATAGGCCAGGGCCGCGCCGAGCCAGAGGACCCCCAGGGAGTAGACCGGCAGCGCAAACCGCCCTACCCGAAACGTCATGTACCAGCCTGCAAAAGCCAGAGCCGACCACCAGCCCAGGAACCTGCTACCCGTTCCCCTTCCCTGGAGAGCTGGCAGGAGCGGGATCAGCGCCAGGGGCAAAAAACCGATAGTCGATGAGAGCTGGTACCGCTCCGGATCAAAGATTGCCGCCACAGGAACCACAAGCCAGCCCCAGAGATCTGAGATCTCCGGGCGATGGAAGTGAGTATCTGCCGCCAGGACGCCTGCCGCTGCACTTTGGTTGAAAACACCCGTGAGAAGGGGAAAAAAGGGATCACCCGTGAAGATGAGGTTCTTTATGTACCAGGGAAGAGCAACCACCGCGGACAGAAGGGCGAACAGACCCCAGTTGAGGATACCTGTTTTCCTCCCCCGGAAGATGTCATGGACGACACCTACGAGCAAGGGAAGGATCACCGCGAAACCGAGGGCCGGATATTTAGATCCGGCGGCCATGCCGGCCATGACACCGGCCAGACACATGGTGCCGGGCCTTCGATCCCCCCCGGCCAGGAGGAGAACAGCAGCCAGGGTATAGTATGCCGCCGGCCAATCGGAACCTGTCCGGGTGGTGTCGATGAGGAAGGACGGGGTCGACACCAGCAGGGCCACCCCCCAGGCCGCGCCACCGTCCCCAAAGCGCCGCCGGGCCCATGCGAAGATCAGCAGAAGGGTCATCACAAAGAAAAAATGGCAGAGAAGGCCGGCAAGATCCGTCCCGTTTAAACCCAGGCCCAACGTGTATGCCATCTCGGAAAGCAGGGGGTAATTGGAAGGGATATTTCCCGGCAGGGGGATGATCTTTCCGGCCTGGAGGTACCTGGCAGGGACCTCCAGATGGTAGGTGAGGGCATCGAAGTCCCTCGTCGGCACCAGGACAAAGGGCAGCACCCACACGGCGCCTGCCACGGCCAGAGCGCAGGGCAGAACGGCATCCCCGGAAATTTCCCTGACTCCCCTCACCACACTTTCAAAAACACCCCTTAGCCGTTTCCGATAGGCGTAAACGCCGAGCCCGGAGCTTGTCAGGACCAGGACCGTCAGAGATCGCTTCCCGAGTACCCCCAATATCCCCAGCACGAATGTCTCCAGGCAGATCATCCCCAGGCCAAGTCCCAGAGCCAACGCGGTCCGGAATCCGCCATCCTCGCCATCATTCAACCCGACCTTCTGGATCACCGGAAATCCCTGGGCGGCAATGGCCCCGATGATGACAACAAGCCAGGCGAACGCGGACCAGTAGAAGAGAAGAATGCGGACGGGAAAAACCACCTGTCCACCCATAATGGCCAGGACAAAGATCAGGACCACTGCCGCCAGGGCGCCGATCTGAGTGGTATTCCATTCCATTCCCGGAACCTGTTTACGCCCCATAAACCGATTCAGCCTGTGTCACCTGGTAAATACAGCACGATTACTCCCTTAACGACCGTCAAAGGTTCATATCGATCCTCTTCAGCCACAGAGCCAGGCCGAGGAGAAGCAGGGAGATGGCCCCCAGGGTCACCAGGGCCGCCGTCTCAGTCCCGAAAACCATGATCAGGGCGGCGGTGCCGAGGGCGAAGGACGCCAGATAACTGACGTTCACCGTCGCGGCAACCGACAGCCTCCACTTTCTGAGCCTGAGGGGAAAGTGATCCACGCTTCCCCACATCACCGGAACACCTCTCTGCCATCGCATGATGGTCACGAAGAGGGTGTCGAAGATGGGGACCCCGAGGATGAGAATCGGGGCCAGAAGAGCGACAGGGTTGACCCTGGCATAGATGCCGATCATGGACAGGGCTCCGAGCATGTAGCCCAGAAAAAGACTGCCCGCGTCGCCCAGGTAGATCCTGGCAGGCCGGTAGTTGTGACGGAGAAAGCCGATAAGGGCCCCCATGAGGGCGATCGTCATCAACGCCACCCCTCCCTGGCCCGCCGAGTACGACAGAATAAACAGAAAGAGACAGGCTATGGCTCCGGTGCCGGAACACAGCCCGTCCATGATGTCGATGAGATTGAATCCGTTGGTCAGACCCAGGAGCCAGAGGAAGGATAGGAGGTAGGCCACAACCGGCGGCAGAAAGGCGATCTTGATGGCAACCCCTCCCTTGAGGGCGACCAGGATCGCCAGGGACTGACCCAGCAGCTTGACACGCGGTGGGAGACCGCCCATGTCGTCCAGCAGCCCCAGGATCAGGATCAGCGTACCCCCCAGCAGGACGGCCAGAACCTCCTGGTCGTAACGGATAAAGATGCTCAGCCCGATCAGGAAACCGAGGAAGACCGACACACCGCCCATGTAAGGAACCGGACTCCCGTGCACCTTGAGGTTGCCGTCCGGCCTGTCCACGAGGCCGATACGCTCCGCGGTCTGGGCAACCCAGGGCGTCAGACCCAGGGTGATGCCGAAGGAGGTCAGGAGACAGAAAAGGTACACCGGAAGGCTCATTTTCACGGACCGCCTCCTCTTTGTCCGGTTCTGCGCAGCACCTCTGAGTAAAACCTTTCCGTCTCCCGCTGGGTGCGGACGAAATCGTAGTGCTCCGTGATCCTGTCCCTGCCCCGCTTTCCCCAATCGTGGCCGGCATCCCCGAGGGCCATCAGCCTTTCCATGGCCCGGGCCAGCTCCTCCGGCTCGGAGGGCGGAACGACGAATCCCGTCCCCCCGTCTTTGACCATGGACCGGACCCGACCGACGTCGGTAGCCACCACCGGGAGGCCTGCAGACATGGCCTCAAGGACCACCAGAGGACCGGCCTCCCATCGCGACGGGAGGACAAAATAATCCGCCGCCGCAAAATAATCGGTCAGGTCGCTCTGGTACCCGGCCAGGATCACCCGATCGGACAGCTCCCCCCCGGCGATCATCCTTCTCAGGTCAGGCTCCTGGCGACCCGATCCCACGATGAGGACCATGGGACCGTTCTGGTTGCCACCCAGCCGGGAAAGAGCCGTGATCAGATCCGCAAACCCCTTTTCGGGTGACAACCTGCCCACCGCCAGCCAGACCGCTGCCTCCGGCGGGAGCCCCAGCCTGACCCGGGCGGCGGCCCGATCATCCCTATCCCCATTCGGCACAATGATGCCGTAAGGGATTCGACAGTGGTTGGAAGGAGGGAGGTCCGCCTCGATGTTCGGGAGGTCGTCCGGCATTCCGTAGGTAATGGATCCGTCCACCAGAAAATCAGTGCACGCGTAGAGAAATCTCCGGTGGACAGGCTCCCATCCGGTGTGCATGGTGTTGATCACCGCAAGACGCCTCCTGAAAACGCCCGTCAATCTGGAAAGGATATTGGAGTGGAACAGATGTCCCTGGAGGATCATCGGGGTAAAATCCCGGACGGTAGACAACAGCCGCCTCAGACCTGCCGGTGAAAGTCTGCCCCGTTGCTGGCCCAGTTCGAAAACCGGGACCCCCGACTCTCGAATGGCGGCTGCAAATTGTCCGCCCGACATGAGGGAAACAACGCCCATTCGGAACCGGGACCGATCGTGATAACGGGCTGCCCATACCAGCATCCGCTCCGCCCCGCCGGGTAACAGGCCGCTTATGAGGTGAAGGACCCCTATACGATCGTCTTCGGGCATAGATTAACGTTCCAGGCTCCAGGCTTCAGGTTTCAGGGATTCAATCCAAAATCCAAAAAGAAAGTTTCCAGTTCCCAGTTTTCAGTTGGATAACCGCCGTGATTCGTGATTCGTAATTCGTGATTCGAAAAACTAGTTTCTAGTTTATAGACGTGCCATTCCCCGTTACTCCGATACCTGCGCAAGGTCCCCCCCCTCGCCCCAGCGCCGCCTCGCGTTGGACTCCGCGTCCCCGCGTCTGATCTTCACTTCGTCTTCGTCTTACTCCTTCGTCTGGCTTTCTCCCATTCGCCCTTTCGCCCCAGCTCCCCCTCGCAGAACGCCCCCTCGCCCCGTCTCCGCGTCCCCGTGTCCCCGCGTCTGATCTTCACTTCGTCTTCGTCTTACTCCTTCGTCTGGCTTTCTCCCCTTCGCTCCCTCGCCCTCTCGCCGCCTCGTGTTGGACTCCGCGTCCCCGCGTCTGATCTTCACTTCGTCTTCGTCTTACTCCTTCGTCTG
>JBFFDD010000136.1:0-7553 GCA_041559575.1 bacterium | reverse complement strand
GGGACACCGGTTTGAAAAAGTATTCAGTAGTCAGGATTCTGTATTCAGGAGGGGAACAGCCTTAACGAAGAAGACCACGAGGGAACCTGGACGGGTGATAAATTGAGGCTAAGAGAACTAATCATAAGTTGCGGCTGCTCAGCTGGGAACTGTAAACTGGAAGCTATATTTTGAGTTTTAGATTTTGGACTTTGGACTACCGGTCCGCCGAAGCTTTAGCGAAGGTGGACGGATTTTGGATTGAATCTTTACCCGAGACCCAAGACTCAAGGCCCAAGACCAAAGACCAAAAACCAAAAACCCTAAACACTCCCTTTCCACTTTCCCCTTTAACCTTTCCACTCGCCCGCAGGGCGCTATCCACTTGCCACCTTCAACTTTTCTCTGCGCCAAAGGCGCTTCCCTTCTCCATTCTCTATTTTCTATTCTCTATTCTCCATTCTCTATTCCCTTTTTCCGGCCCCCCTCTTAAACTAACGCCATGGAACACGGTCCCATCGATAATCCGAAAACCATCTCCCGATGGCGGGTGCTGGCCCTGTGCCACCTGGCGGTGTTCTCCTTCGCGGTCACCCTCCAGGTGATCCCGCCCCTTGTGGAAGCCCTGGTCCAAGACCTGGGCATGAACCACGCCCAGGTTGGCGCCCTGATGGGCCTCTTTACCCTGCCTGGTATCTTTCTGGCGATTCCCGGAGGTCATCTTTCCGACCGCCTCGGCCCTCGCCGGATCGGCCTGGCCTCCCTTTCCCTCATGGCTCTGGGAACCTTCCTCATGGCTCCCCTCACCCCGGTCCCGCTCTACGCGGGACGCTTTGTGGCAGGCATTGGCGGCGGTGTCCTGGTGGTTATCTGCCCCCAGATCATTTCCCAACGCTTCATGGGAAGGGAACTCGGTCTGGCCATGGGGATCTTCAACACAGCGGTCCCGTTGGGGACGATCCTTTCCTTTAACTTTCTGGGTCTGGCATACAAGGTCATGGGTATTCGAAATGTTATCCTGCTCACCGGATGCCTCACAGTTATCTCCCTCACCTTCTTCACCTTCGCCTATGCCGACGTCCGTCCGAAGTTGAAGGGTGAAGCGATCCCACGGCCTACCCTGAGAGGGCTTGGGCCCTTTATCTGGCTGATAGCTGTTATCTGGACATTGTTCAATGTCGCCCTCATGGCCTTCTTCACCTTCGGCATCGATTATTTCGGTTCCTGCGGCTTCAGCGACCATATTGCCGGCCTGCTCAGCAGCACCCCCATGATCGTGTCCATCCTGGCCGTTCCGGCTGTCGGGTGGCTAATGGACAGGTACGGCTGGCGAGGAGGACTCCTTGCCGTCGGGGGGATGCTGTGCGGCCTGACCATGCTGCTGATCTCACGCTATCCCACCGGGGCCCTCCTGTGGACCATCCTCCTCGGGCTCGGCGTGTCAATGGTCCCCCCGGCCATCTTCGCCATGGCGGGCGAGTCCGTCCCGGCGGACAAGATCGGCCTCGGCTTCGGGATCCTCACCACCCTGTTCAACATTGGCCTTTTCCTGGGCATCCCACTGGTCGGCTCCCTCAGGGACCTGGCAGGGAACTACCAACTGGGCTTTCTCTTCATGGCCGCGGCGCTGTTTGCCTCATCGATCCTGGCGCTGTATCTCATCTGGAACCGGAGAAAAAGGTCCGAACCGGAACCGGGGCATTAAGACGCCATCTTACCGTATACTCGGACGGTCACTGTCTGGTATTTTGAGATATGAACCTGACAGGCCGCAGTAACCTGTGGATCGAGTCGGATACCGCGGATAAAACCCTCTGACACGAAAGGAGGAAATCATGATCCTCAAGAATCAGGTTGCCCTCATCACCGGCGCCAGCAGAGGTATTGGTGCCGCCTGTGCAGAACTTTTGGCAAAAAACGGTGCCGCGATAGGCGTCAATTACGTGGGTAACAAGGAGGCGGCAGATCACGTCGTTGGCCGTATCCGGAGCCATGGCGGCAAAGCTCAGGCTGTCCAGGCCGACGTACGCGACGCCGATCAGGTGAAACGTCTGGTCAAGCAGGTGGAAAAAGACCTCGGCCCTATCGATATCCTGGTCAACAACGCCAACATTTCCTTTCCGGTCAAACCCTTCGTGGAGTTCACCTGGGAGGAGATGGCCGGCAAGCTTAACGGGGAGATCGGGGCCGCTTTTCACTGCTGCCAGGCGGTCCTGTCCGGCATGATCGAGCGCAAGAGGGGCAGGATCATCAACATCAGCAGCGGGCTGTCGCGCACCCCCGGCGAGGGATTCGTGGCCCACACAACAGCTAAATCCGGCCTGGACGCTTTCACCAAGGCTCTCGCCCACGAACTGGGTCAGCACGGCATCACCGTCAACACGGTGGCTCCCGGCCTCACCGAGACCGACGCCACCGCCTGGCTGCCACCGGAAGCCAAGGCCGGCACTGCGGCCCACACTCCCCTGCGCCGGATCGGCCAACCCGATGATGTGGCCGGAGCTGTGCTCCTTTTCGCCTCCCATTACGGGCAGTTCGTCACCGGAACCTATCTGCCCGTGGACGGCGGCAGCACGATGCTGTAGAGCAGAACTGAGGAAAGGGAACTTAGGAACTGAGGGCCCGGGACGAAGAGCCGGGGACTGAGGGCTGAGGACAGGGAACTGAGAACTGGTGCGCTCGAATTTACGACTTATCGACTAACCGATTCAACGAAGAACCGGCGCACCCGCCCTGTCGGAAGGTCTTAACCTCGCCCCATCACCCCCTCTCCGCGTCCCCGCGTCCGTCCTTATTCTGGATTTCGGGCTTTGGATTCCGGACCAGATCGCCTCCCTGTATCTTTAGCACCGCGGCGCCGGAGATCTTTCCCTCCTTGAGATCCGCCAGAGCCCTGTTGGCCTCCTCCAGAGGATAGGTGGTCACCTCGGTGCGAATGGGGACCTGAGCCGCCAGGCCAAGCAATTCATCGGCGTCGCGCCGCGTGCTGGCCGTCACGCTCCGCAGGACCCTCTCGTAGAAGAGATGCCGGTCATAATCAAGGGGTGGGATGGTGGTCATGTGGATGCCCGCCAGGGCCACGGTCCCCCCCCTGTCCACCGATTCGAGGGCCGCGGGGACAATCTCCCCGGCGGGTGCAAACACGACGGCTGCGTCCAGCTTGACCGGAGGGGACTGGCCGGGAAGCCCCGTCCAGGCCGCCCCCAGTCTGTCGGCCAGGTCGCGGCGGCCCTCACCGCGGCTGAAGACGTAGACCTCGCAGCCCATGTGAAGGGCCGCCTGAATAGTCACATGGGCAGAACCGCCGAACCCGAAAAGACCCAGCCGGCCTCCGGGTTGAATGCCCGAGAGCCTCAACGCCCGGTACCCAATGATCCCCGCACACAGAAGCGGCGCCGCCTGGATATCCGGAAATCCTGCCGGGATGGCACAGGCGAAACCTTCCGGCACCACCATGAAATCGGCGTAACCGCCATGGGCGTGGCAGCCGGTGAACCTCGCCGCCCGGCAGAGGTTCTCCCTTCCCGAGGTACAGTAGGCGCACGTCCCGCATGTCCAGTGGAGCCATGCCGCCCCAACCCGGTCTCCGATGCGGAGTCGATCTGTCTTTTCTCCAACCCTGTCAACCGTGCCCACCACCTGATGACCCGGAACGATGGGCAGCCTGGGCAGATCCAGATCGCCCTCAACCGTGTGCAGATCGGTCCTGCACACTCCGCAGGCGGCAACCCTGATCAGGATCTCCTCCGGACCGGGCTCGGGAACCGGGAGATGGGCCTCTCTTAACGAGGTGGGGGAAAGGGGTCCGGGCTTTTCGAGGATCATGGCTCTCATGGAAGGGATTGTCCCATATTGAGGCAGTCAGTATTCAGGATTCTGTATTCAGTATATAAAAGAATTTCCTTCTGACTACTGACTACTGGCTACTGACTTCTGCTTTAACACCACATGCTCCAGCAGCATCACGACGACGATGCCGACGATGAGCCCGTTGCCCAGCAGGGCCCTGGTGGGGTCCGGAAAGAGGGCCAGGAACTGCTCAGGGAGCATTGAAGCCGCCGTTCCCAGCAGGATGGGAAGCCCGATCACGATGTAATCCCTCACCGTCATGTCATTTCCTTCCCTGACAATAAGGGAGATCCCCACACCCATCTGAGCTGCCAGGGTCACGAACAATGTCGCGCCGACAACCGAATCGGGGATCAATGCCAGCAGGGCCCCGATCCTCTGCATAAAGGCCAGGCAGATAAGGAACAGGCCGCACAGGAAGACCGGAAAGCGGCTTCCCACCCTGGTCACCAGAATGACCCCGGGGCTGAGGGAGAAGCTCACCGTACCCAGGATACCAAATATGGAGGCGAGGATCCCGCCCACTCCGGTAAGGGCTATTCCCCGCTCGATCCGTCCCTCCAGACCCTCCTTGCTGACCACCTCGGCAACCGAGAAGTAACTCCCCAGGCCGTTGATGAATACGGCCACGTAAGCGAGGAGAAAGGACAGCACGGCGTGGAACTTGAAAACCGGCCGTGGACCGAAAAACGGTTCCGGAACCGCCACCCAGGGCAGGCTCCAGGCGCCGGAGAGGTTTACCTCCCCCAGGATGATCATGCCACAGAACCCCAGGAGGATGCCGATGAAGATCGACAGGTTACGGGTAAAACCCTTGGTCCAATGGGACAGCAGAACGATGACCAGGATAACGATGTGGCTGAAACCCAGTACCCACGGATCTCCATAGGGGGATTTTTCGCTGACCCCGATGATCATCGGGTAGAGGAACGGAAGGAGGGTGATGGAGATAAGGAGCAGGACCACGCCAATGACCCGATCGGTGAAAAGACCCTGAACCCTCTTCACCATGCCGAACAATCCGAGGAGGAGGAGGAGAACAGATCCTGACAGGATCCCCCCGGAAACGGTCGCCAGGCCGTCTCTGGACAGGATAGCCACCGACAGGAGGAGGGCTGCTGACGGTCCGTCCAGAAGAGGATACCGGTGGCCGATGAGGCACTGAACCGCCGTCACTGCGCCCACAACAAGCAGAAACCGCTGGAACAACGCTGTGGATTGGACCAGGTCCATGCCCAGGAAGCCGGCCATGAGATTTGAGGTTACGGTGATGAGGGGAAGGACGATGAGCAGCCACTGCAGTCCGTAAAGGACCGTTTTGCCGGGGGAAGGCCTTTCGTCGACGTCATAGAGAAGCGGTTCCATGGGCCCCTGGATTGTGGGCCACAGGAACGGGTCGAGTCAACGGGAAATAGCTGAAAAAATATTTGCAACGGGCTCAATAACAGGGCGTAATGGGGCAGCATGGCACCGATTGGATCAAAAGGTTTCCCGACCTTCGACAAAATACCGGTGGAACGCCTCCGGGAAGAGGGCACGATCCTCCTGGAAAGCCAGTTAAGATCGGCCGGCAACAGACACTCCTTTCTGTTCACCGACCCGTTGGCGATCATTTCGTGCACCGATTACCCTCAGGTGAGCCGCTGCCTGGAAAAGCTCAGCGACGCCGTTGGTAGAGGTCTTTACGCGGCCGGCTTCATAGCCTACGAGGCCGGCCTGGCCATCGTGGATCACCAGCGGCCAATACCAACAGATGGGTTTCCCCTCATTTGGATGGGCATCTATAACCGGGTTGATTCCACGGACGCCCCCCTGATCCTGCCCGTCCCTCCCCGCCCAAAAGGCGAACCGGAGCCGGTCCTCAACGTATCCAGGTCCGAATACATCTCCTCCGTGGAGAGGATCCAGGGTTGGATCAGGGACGGGGAGACCTACCAGGTGAACTACACCTGTCGCCTGCGCTACGATTCCGTGGAGGATCCGGTGAGCACCTATCTGCGTCTGCGCAGGTCGCACCCCGTCCCCTACGGGGCCCTGGTCAACTGCGAGGGGTTCACTCTCGTTTCCCAGTCCCCGGAACTGTTCCTGAGAAGGAGGGGCGATGACCTGGAGACCCGTCCGATGAAGGGCACGGCGCCCCGCGGGCAAAACCCGGAGGCCGACCGGCGGTCCGGCGAATGGCTCCGCAACGATCTTAAGAACAGGGCGGAGAACCTGATGATCACCGACCTGATGCGCAACGATCTCGGCAGGATCTCCCGGCCGGGTACGGTGGAGGTGTTCGATCCGTTCAGGATCGAGCCCTATGGATCGCTTTTCCAGATGACCACCGGGGTCCGCAGCCGTCTCAAGGACGGCGTGGGCATTAGAGATATCCTGGCCGCCACCTTCCCGCCCGGCTCCATAACCGGCGCTCCGAAAGTACGCACCATGCAGCTCATCGGAGAACTGGAGCCGGATCCGAGGAAGGTGTACACCGGTTCCATAGGCGCCTTTTTTCCTTCCGGTGATTTCGTGATGAGCGTCGCCATCCGGACCGTTATCGCCTATCGGGACGGCAGGTGCGAACTGGGGGTGGGCAGCGGCATCGTGATGGACGCCTCACCGGAGGAGGAGTACGGGGAAACGCTGCTCAAAGCCCGGTTCCTCACCGCCCCGGCATCTCGGACCCACCGCCTTTTCGAGACGATCCTGTTGACCCGGGACGGGGAGCTGCAGTACCTGGCTGAGCACCTGGACCGGATGGGTCGTTCGGCTTCCGTTCTCCACTTTCCCTTTTCCCGCCATGATGCCCAACGTTCCCTCGAGGAGTTTCTCCGACCGGGGCCTGGAAGGCCGGCCGTCGTCCGGCTGCTGCTGAACAGGAGGGGGGATTACCAGATCGAGGTCAACCCCCTGGAGAGGCTTGCCGAGGGGGGGCGGATCAGGGTCCGGCTCAGTCCGGAGAGGATCGACCCGGCCGACCCGATTCGGCGGCACAAGACCACCGACAGGACCCTCTACGACGGCGAACTGGCCAGGGCCCGGAGGGACGGCTATGCCGAGGCCCTTTTTCTCACTAGTGAGGATCACGTCTCCGAGGGGGCCTTCACCAACGTCTTCCTGCTCCTGGAGGATGGATGGGTGACACCGGCGGTCTCCTGCGGCCTTCTGCCCGGCATCTGGCGGGAAAAGCATCTTGCCGAGGTCTCGGCCAGGGAGGCTTTCCTGACGGTGACGGACCTGGAAGGGGCGTCACGGGTCGTCATCGGCAACTCGGTCAGGGGGGCCATCGTGGTGGATGAGGTGGTGGACGAGAATGGGGACGTGCTGTTCACCGGAGGGGAGGGGGGAGGCGCCCTTGGCGCAGTGCAAAGTGAAAAGTGACAAGTGTAAAGCGCCCTGCGGGCGAGTGGAAAGGTTAAAGGGGAAAGTGTAAAGGGGGAAGACTAGTGACAAGTGGCAGGTGGAAAGTGGAAAGGCAATGAAAAATCCAAAATCTAAAATCAATCCACCTTCGCTAAAGCTACGGCGGACCGGAAGTCCAAAGTCCAAAATCTAAAACTCAAAATATAGCTTCCAGTTTACAGTTTACAGTTCCCAGTTGAGCAGCCGCAACTTATGATTAGTTCTCTTAGCCTCAATTTATCACCCGTCCAGGTTCCCTCGTGGTCTTCTTCGTTAAGGCTGTTCCCCTCCTGAATACAGAATCCTGACTACTGAATACTTTTTCAAACCGGTGTCCC
>JBFFDD010000135.1:0-7589 GCA_041559575.1 bacterium | reverse complement strand
CGCCAGTTGAAGGGATCTCAGAAAGGGACCCGCCTCCTCTGTGTACCTGTGAAGGGCCCCCGCCGGACCGCTCTCGGATAGAAGGGCCCTGCCCTGCCTTGAGTGGCCAACCAGGACCAGAGGACGCTTTGACAGGGTCCTGATCCTGTCCCGCAAAGCCCTTTGGTCCGGATTTGTCCGGAGCAGCCGGTCGGCCGCTTCCCGGACATCCCGGAAATACCCCTCAGAGGAGCCTCCTCCGTCAAGGAGGGTGTAGGTCGCTCCCCGGAGGGGAGAGTGGGCGTTTGAGGGATTCAAGTGAGATCCGGGGTCAAGGGTTCAGTACCTAGGGTCTAGCTTCAAGTATCCAGGGTCTGGGGTCCCTGTTCGCTCAAGGCTTCCGCCGTTACCTTACAGGCTATGGCGAGACAGGCCAGCGTGGCAGGCTGAGGTCCAGGGTCCTTTGTCTCGGTTCCGGTTTTAATATCAAACTGAAAACTGGAAACTGTGAACTGTAAACTTCCATCTGTGATTCACGAATCACGGTTCACGGAACCTTTTCCCATCGCCCCTATCATGACATCGAAGGCGGAACGGATGAGTTTGTCCAGGGCCACGGGGGCCAGGGGATCGAACTCTGCAATGCCGATACTGACGGACAGGTTGTAGGTGCCTCCGATATCCCTGTTCCTGGCTGCCACATTCTCCTGGATCCGTTCCAGGATCCTTTCGTCGAACAGCCGGGAAGCGTTGGGAAGGAAGGCCGCGAATTCATCGTCACCGTATCTGGCAACGATATCGGTCCCCCTGAAGGAAGACATGAGTGCCTCGGATACCAGCCGCAGGGACCTGTGGCCTTCCTCCTCCCCGTAGGATCCGACGATCCGATCGAAGTCGTCGAGGTTCACCACCATGACCAGCGCCTTGTCCATCTGTTTCTCCGCGGCGGCCAACTGGGGGGTGACAAGGCCGTGAAAGGCCCGGCGATTGTGCAGACCGGTGACCTCATCGAGCATGGCGATGACGCTCTCCTTTTCCCCCGGGGACCCGCCCGCTCCCTGAACCTTCCACAGAATACCGACGATCCCCATGCCGAGCAGCCAGGCCAGCAGATGGACCGCTGACCGGATGGTTTCGGAGCGTTTCAGGATATCGTCCAGATCACCCGGCGAGATCAGGACGCGGGCTCTGAGGTTCGGAGTACCCGTGGCCGTCTCGTCACCGGAGAAACCGGCAGCCCACTGCCTGATCGCCTTATCCCTCAATGATTGGCCATGGTGGGTATAGACCAGCAGGCCGGTCCACAGGGCAGCCGCGCAGAGAAGAATGACCCCGTTTCGTCCTACCATTATCCAGCCTCCTCTCCGTCCCCTGCAGTACGCCGGGGAAATTCCATAGCCGGATTATATACCGGGAAGGGAAAATGGAGAATAGAGATCAGAGATTAGAGAATGGAGAATGGAATATTATCTATATTCTATTCTCCATTCTCTATTCCAACTTATTTGCTTCCGGGCTGGGGAAATGTATAAAATGGATGCTGATGGCTTCCAAAAGCGAACGCAAGCGGATGATCGACCTCATTCTGAAAGCCCGAAACGGAGATCACGGGGCGCAAGTGGATCTCGGCCTCCTGATCTCATCCGGAGCGGCCGTGCCGTGCGACCTTGCGGAGCACCTCAAGTGGACGCGGAGGGCGGCAAGGAAGGGGATCCGGGAAGCTCAGAGATATCTGGGATATCTGTACAGCATTGAATCCGGCCTCCTGGTGCCCTACAACCCCTACAAGGCATTCCGGTGGTACGAGAGGGCCGCCCTGAGGGGAGACCCGGAAGCGAGACTGGAAGTGGGCAAGATGTACGCCATGGGTCTGGGAGTCACCCGTGACAAAAATGAGGCCCTGAAGTGGTTTTTGAAAGCCCGGAACAAGGCAGATGTGGAACAGCTGACCGTCCTGGGTCAGATCCTTTCTGACGGAGCGTTTATCCCGCCGAAAAGGGACGTGGCCGCCAGTTGTTTCAGAAAGGCCGCCGAACAGGGCAATTACAGAGCTGTCCTTTTCCTGGCCCAGTTTCTCCTTGAAGAGGATGGCCACTCCAGGGAAGGATGGGGTGAGGAAGCCCTCAATCCGGACAACCGTGATGCCATACTCTCCAAACTGGAGCTGCTGGTTGAGGAAGGTATACCCTCGGCACATTACGTCATTCAGGCTCTGAAAGAATGGTTTGAGGTGGAGGGCGGGGATTTCGGAAAACTGAAAAAGGCCGCCGAGGCCGGTAACCCTATGGCTCAGCTCAGGGTGGGTGAGATGCTTCGTATGGGGGACGGGATAGCCAAGGATGAGGGGGAAGCGGCCAGATGGTACCGGGAGGCTGCCGAGCGGGGTGATCCGCTAGCTCAGAACCAGCTTGGGACGATGTACGCCTTGGGTCAGGGTATCTCTCAGGATCTGCGCAAAGCAGCTTTCTGGTTTCGCCAGGCCTCCCTCCAGGGGTATGCCACCGCCATGTCCAACCTGGGCGTCCTTTACCAGAGAGGGCACGGCGTTCCGCAGAGTCAGTCCGAAGCAGCCAGATGGTTCGAGATCGCCGCCGGTGAGGGAAACCAGGAAGCCATGAAGGAACTGGGCCGCATGCTGATCCACGGCATCGGGGTCGAGAAAGACCCCCATCGGGGTGTGAGCCTCCTGCGGGAGGCCGCTGAGAGCGGCTACCCCTCAGCCCAGAGTGCCCTCGGTTACATCTGTTTCATGGGAGAGGGCGTGCCTGCCGATCCGGGTGAGGCTGAGATGTGGTTCCGATCCGCATCCGCTCAGGGAGATGAGCAGGGACTGCAAAATCTGGTCGAGATGATGGAGAACAACTTGACGGAGAAGACCGACGTTTCCGAACTGGTCATGTGGCTCTTCGACGCCGGGCTGAACTGCGTCCGGGAAAACTCACTTGAGACCGCCTTCCAGTATCTGCTGGCCATCAAGAGAGTCAGCCCCGGCAACTTCCTGGAAAAAAGACTGGAAGGCGAGATCAAGAAAGGGTAAAAACAGTGGAACGGGGAAAGTGGAAAGTAGAAAGGTTAAAGAAGTCCTGAGTGCTAAGTGTAAGTGATAAGTAACAACGCTGTTCCCTTTCCACTTGTCACTTTTTACTTTCCACTGCGCCCGAAGGGCGCTTCCCGCTACCCCGCCACCCCGACACTCGCATACCCGAAGGGCGCTTCCCATTTTCCACTTTAACCTTTCCACTGCGCCTGAAGGGCGCCTCCACCCACCCCATCGGTGGTATAATTGAAACATGAAGGGGGTGAAGACGATGTCAGCGAGAGAGAGAATCGGAATGGGCCGGCAGTGGTTCAATCCCGGCCTCAGGGGGCATCACTGGTTCTACGAATACGGCATGCCTGGATGGGCCAGGACCGGGGGAGGGTATCCCTGCCTCCACATTGCGGACATGCACTTTCCGGACACCTTTGACCGTGATCAGGAGATGCAGCTTCTGAAGCAGGAGGCCAAGGAACTGGAGAGGACACTGGAGGACATCAGGGAGCGCATCACCGAGCTGGAGGCCGGGGAAAAGACCTGATATTGAGGCCACCGGACAACACCGGACAAACGATCACTGACCGGAGAGAAAACCCGGCTTGAAAGCCGGGTTTTCTCTCGATTTTACCGCAGAGGACCCAGAGAAAAATCTGAAAATTATTTTGGGGTTACTTTACGGGAAATATATCCATTTATTATTTCCAGTATAATATTTTGAGGGGGAAACCTGTAAAAATTTGATGAGACAAAAGAGCCTTAACCCCTATCTTCCCCCTGTGACCTCTGTGGTTTTATCCCTTAATTTTCCCCGAAATGCCTCTCGAACAACTCCGAAGACCGTCTGAGCCCTTCATCAGTGAGTTCCACCGAGCGGATCTTGCTCTTCGGGTTACCGATATATCCTCCTTCATGCAGTCGATTCATTACCTCCCAGTCGTGCCCTTTCCAGGTCCGGTGGCCCGAATCGTCCTTGAACGTGGTCAGGTGCAGGAGAGCCAGTACCGCATCGTCCACTTTTTTCCTGTCGTATTTCATTACACAGTTCTCCTTTCAAGCAGTGGTTACAAGATAACTGCTGAAAGGAATTGCAAGATCAGGACCAAGGGATTTGAACCACAGAGGGCACAGAGATTTCACCGGGGAGAAAGGGAGAGCATGGAGAAATTCAAAGGGTACAGGAAATAATACTTTTCTTCGCCAAAAAAAAGTGCCTGTCCTGCGGCTATTGTTGCAACAGCGTTATCCCCTCGTCCGTTCATCACACCTGTCACGCCGCAGGCGTGATAATTCAATCAAGACGCCAGGATGCTAAGAATGGGGGAGTGCCTTGACTCCGGACAAGCGATACTGAATTTAAACTCTGCGATACCCTGCGTACTCTGCGGTGAATATCATTATTGCCTTTCTTTACGTTCTTTGCGGCTTTGCGAGAGAAGGCTTTTACGAAAACTTTATTGTGATGAACCAGGTATTTTAAACATTAATGTCTGGATCATTCTCAGCGGTCGATTGAGATTCTCCGTGTTCTCTGGTGTTGACAGGATGTTCCTTCGCTGCCGTCACGATCCTGGCGAAAGCCTCGTTCAGGTTATCCTCCGCCTGCCGCCGGATCCTCCGATACCGGGCCCTGAACAGCAGAACACCGTAGATGACCAGCAGAACGGCAAACAGGAATATGGGAACAAGGATTAGCGACATCGGCTCGATATTGTATGAAGGTCAGTATCCAGGGTTTTGAGTCCTGGGTCTTGAGTCCTGGGTCCTGGGCCTTGGGCCTTGAGTCTTGGGTCTTGAGCAGGGAATTCCCCCCCTACTTCTCCGGCAGAGTGAGGGCGAAATCCCGGCCGACAGCAAGCCATTCCTTAAGATCCTCGCCCTCCGTCCATCGCTCCCTGGCGACCATGACCCACCCCTTCATGGCCCTTCCGGTGATATCGAAGGGCCGGACATTATCCTTCCGGAGCTTCTCCTCCGCCGCCTGGACGCCTGCCCGGACGATCAGGTAATCCTTCCAGATGCCGAAGCACATATTGCCCCGGACAAGATAGCAGATCCCGCCGAACATCTTCTTCTTGTCGACCTTTTCACCCTCGGCGAGCAGCCTGTCAATTTTGATCTCCAGCTCTTCATTGTAGGACATAGGAAAACCCTTAATCCAAAGACCGAAATCCAAAGTCCAAGAAAGATAGCCTCCCGCCCGGTCGCCACCTCCACAGGGTGACTCGCTCAAGACGCAAAGCCGCCGACAAATTCAAGGGACTCTGACAAACGAGCTCCCTTTTCTTTAATTTTAGTCCCTCTTTGCGGCCTTTGCGTCTTTGCGTGAGACCAGATTTAACCCCTGTTTATCCGGTGCCAGTACAGGATGAACTCCATCCCTGTCACTCAATTGTATGTCCCTGTTCCTGAAGTATCCTGCAGGCGGTTTTCAGGTTCTTTTCCTTTACCAGGATATAGTCGGTGTCGTAGGTCGAGATCGCAAAAACACTGATCCCCGCATCCGCGAGAGGTCCCGCGAGGGAGGACAGGATCCCGGTCATCTCAAAGTCGAGGGGCCCTTGCACCTTTATGGCCCGCAATCCCCTCTCCTTATTCGCCGGCGGCGGGCTGTCCTCCTCCCGACACACCAGGGAGATCTCGTCGCCAATGCTCGTAAGGGACCAGAACCCCCCTCCCGACGGCAGAGCCGATGGGCTCGTCATTGAATCCAGACGGCAGATCACCAGGGGATCGGGCAATATGGTCAGGGTCAATCCGGACATGGACGACATTTCTCCGTGAATCGATCATTCGGCACGGGTACTTCCCTCCAGACAGGATAGCAGGGACCAACCATCAGGCAAGGGTCTTTATGAACCAGGGGGCTACCTCAGCGGCGGTCCAAATTTTCCGGCTTCCCGGCATTCTTAAAGTAAGCTGCCGACATATCTGATAGAATATAGTTGGGAAAGGGGAAGATAAGGTGGCCGGATCGAGTCCCCGAACGTTAGTAACAGCCTGCATTCCTACTCTGGTGGTCACTTTCCTGCCGGAGGGCGCACCGGGTGTCCATCTCGGATTTCAGTTGAGATCCCAGGACCCCGGCCAGAGCCTTCGCATGACCATGCCCCATCTTCTGCCCGGGACGATAAAACCCGGCTCGGCGGTCTATGTCGGAACGACCCTATCGAACATCTGGATCCAGAACAACCAGGTCGACCTTGACTACGAGATGCTGGACACTCACCTGGGATTCTCCTACGGTATTAACGACAGGATCGGCTTCGCCCTGGTCTACGATCAGAGGGATTTCTCCGGCGGCACCCTTGACGGTTTCATTCAGGGTTTCCACGATATCTTCAGCATCGAACAAAACGGAAGGGACCTGGTTCCGCGGGGAAGGGCCCTCATCGAGTTCAGGGATGAGACCGGCACGGTATTGGCGAATCCCGATCCCAGCGAATTCGAGAACAGCGCCATCACTATCATCGGTCAGTACAATATTATGCTCAACCCCGAAAAGGTCCCTGTGTTCAATTTGTCCGGCAGCGTCCGCCATGCTCTGGAACCGCCCGTGGGAAGCGACAGCGATGATGACTTCGATTGGAATGTCGCTGTCGGTCTGGCTGTCGAACTGTCTACCCGGCTGACGTCCTGCTATCATTTGGGATACACGAAATTCGGCCAAACGGACATCGTGGGATTAACCTTCGAGGAGGATGCCTATTCCTTCATAGCCGCATTTGCCTGGCGGTTGAACAGCCAATTCTCCGCCATGGCCCAATACCTCTGGAATGAGGAGGCCCTGGAAGGATTCGATTCCTTCAGCAAATCTTCCAACGAGATGGATCTGGGACTGCAGTGGTTCATACCCCGGGAAGGATACCTCGAGTTCGCCATTGTCGAGAACTTCATAACTCTGGACAACAGCCCCGACTTCGGTCTTCACCTCGCCTATTCCCGCCAGCTATGATGTCTGAAGTTGCTGCCCGGTCAGGTCTCCCGGTTGTCTGTGTGATCTCTGGGTTAACACCAAGGATTGGAATAATGGTCCCGCCCAAACGTCATTTTCTGCAAAGGGGGGTCGCATGAGAAAGCTATTCTATATCGAAGCCTCACCGAGGAAACAGCGCTCCGCATCCATCGACGTGGCCCATGCCTTTCTGGAGGAATACCGGAAAGCCAACCCAAAGGACGATGTAAAAAGGCTGAACCTCTGGGACTACCTGCTGCCGCGGTTCGACGGGGATATCCTTGATGCCAGCTACGCCATCCTTAATGGACTGGAGCACACCGACGAACAGAGGGCGGCTTGGGCACCGGTAGAGGATATCATCGCTGACTTTAAGGGGGCTGACAAATACCTGTTCTCCCTGCCAATGTGGAACTTCGGGATCCCCTACAAGCTGAAGCACTATATCGATGTGATCGTCCAACCCGGATATACCTTTTCTATCGATCCCGAGAGGGGTTACAGCGGGCTGGTCACCGGTAAACCGGCCGCGGTGATCTACGCCAGGGGGGGCGCTTATGCCCCGGGGTCGGAGACCGAGGGGCTTGACTATCAGAGACCGTACCTGGAGCTGGTGCTGGG
>JBFFDD010000134.1:0-7606 GCA_041559575.1 bacterium | reverse complement strand
GCTGGAGAAAAAAATCCAGGAGCAGAAAGGAAAATGGACCGAGGCGGTGAAACAAGGGGCGGAAGAAAACGTCCAGGAGCTAGCCGGAGAATGGCAGCGGTTGATCAAGGAGCTGGATGATCTGAAATCACACAGACAGATGAGCCCCGCGGGGGGGGCCGGAGCGAATACATCTGGAGGAGAAATCGAAGAATGAAGGAAAACGTCGAGCCCAAGGAGATCAAGGAACTGATCAATAAGGGGAAAAAGCAGGGATACCTAACCTACAATGAGGTCAATGATGCCCTTCCCGACAACCTGGTCTCATCGGATCAGCTGGACGAGGTTATGGGCATGTTCGGCGAAATGGACATTGAGATCGTCGATTTTGAGCGCGGCATACAGGTCAAAACACCCACACCCGGTATCGGCGAGGACGACGAGGAAGACAGCAGCGATGTTGTGCCGAAGAAAAAGAGCTCGGCCAAGGTCGCTGCAGGGGCGACCCTGGCCGGAAGGACGGACGATCCCGTGAGGCTCTATCTCAAGGAGATGGGACAGATCAACCTCCTCACCCGCGAGGGGGAGGTGGAGATCGCCAAGAGGATCGAAAAGGGGGAGCAGGAGATCCTCGAGGCCGTGTCCTACAACGCCATCTGCATCGATGAACTGGTAACCCTTGGCCAGCGCCTGAAGGAAGGTGAGATCAAGCTCAAGGAAACCCTTTTCGACAGCGAGGAAGGGCTGGAGGAGAACGGGGACTCCGATGAATCTGCGGAGAATGGGGAGGGTGAAGAGGAATCCGAGGCCGAAGTTGCCCAGGCGACTCTCATGGAAAACAGGGCAAAGGCCGAGGAGAGGGACCGGGAGGTTCTTAAGGAAGGCCTCAAGGTCTTCAGGCGCATTGGCAAGAGATACGAGCGGCTCATGGACATGGACAGGCAGATCGGCGATCTGCCCCAAGAGGAAAGATCCCCTCTTCAGAAAAAGAGAGACAGGCTTGCCCGTGATATCAGCAAGGACATCCATAGCCTCAACCTGAACCCCCGTCAGATCATGAGGCTGGCCTCTAAGGTCACGGCATTCAGCGAGAAGGTTCATCACTACAACCGGCGGGTCGAGACTGTCCATAGGAGGACGGGACTTTCCGAATGGAAGATGACGATGCTTCTCAGGCGGGCCAGAAAAGGGGAAGCCAAGGCGGTGGCCCGAGAGGCCAAAATGCCCATCGCCCAGCTGGAGGCCTACCGAAAACACGTCCGGGAGTGTAAGAAGCGGCGCAAGGAGATCGAGGCTGAGACGGGGATGTGCCATGAGGATATCATTCGAGACGGGATTCTCATCCGCGCCGCGGAAAGGAGGGCGAGGGACGCCAAGCAGGAGCTCGTCGAGGCTAACCTCCGTCTGGTGGTTAGTATTGCCAAAAAGTATACCAACCGCGGACTGCAATTTCTCGACCTGATCCAGGAGGGAAACATCGGACTGATGAAGGCTGTGGATAAGTTCGAGTACCGTCGCGGTTACAAGTTCTCCACCTATGCCACCTGGTGGATCCGACAGGCCATTACGAGGGCGATCGCGGACCAGGCGCGAACCATACGGATTCCGGTCCACATGATCGAGACTATCAACAAGTTGATACGGACATCCCGGCAGCTGGTCCAGGAACTGGGCAGAGAGCCGACCCCGGAGGAGATAGCCGAGACGATGGATCTCCCCCTGGACAAGGTGAGGAAAGTCCTGAAGATCGCAAAGGAGCCGATCTCCCTGGAAACCCCCATTGGGGAGGAGGAGGACAGCCATCTGGGTGATTTCATCGAGGACAAAAAGGTCATTTCCCCCGGCGACGCGGTTGTTCACAGCAATCTCCGGGACCAGATTCGCGGCATCCTTCAGACCTTGACCCCCAGGGAAGAGAAGGTCCTGAAAATGCGGTTCGGGATCGACGAGAGAACCGACCACACCCTCGAGGAGGTGGGACAGAATTTCTCGGTAACCAGGGAGCGAATTCGCCAGATCGAGGCCAAAGCTCTCAGAAAGCTCAGGCACCCCAGCAGGTGTAAGAGACTGAAGCCCTTCTACGAAGACTGATGTTGACATAAAAGGTCAAAAGAGCTACTAAAAATGCGGGCCCATAGCTCAGTTGGTTAGAGCCACCGGCTCATAACCGGTAGGTCCTCCGTTCGAGTCGGAGTGGGCCCACCAAAGACATCAATGGAGACAGGCGTTTTGGAAAAAGGCGGCTATAGATTAGGGGGGCGCAGCGGCAAAGGGGACAGCGCCCCACGGTGGATCAGGCCATGAAAAAACTTGCCGAAGATCCCAAAACAGCTCCGATCTCCTAACAGGGACGATACGGGTGCACTCCAGAGAGTGCACCCGTTTTTTAGTCTGAAATGACGGGAAGGGTGAACGGGTCCAGTGGTGACTGTCGGACAGATCGTGGATGAGGTCGAAAAGATCGTTCCCCGCAACATCGGCCTGCCCGATGATCCCGCAGGGATGCAGGTGGGCAGCCGGGACTGGCAGGTCCAGAAGATCATGTTGGCGGTGGATGCGGACGGCTCTACGGTCCGGCAGGCTGTCCACGGCGGAGCCGGGTTGCTGCTGACCCACCATCCCCTTTTCCATCAACCGGTGGGCAAGGTTGATCTTCAGACACCGATCGGGCGCACCATCGGTCTGTGCCTGGAGAACCGGATCGCCGTGTACAGTGCCCACACCAACCTGGACGCCGCCGCCAATGGTATCAATGCCAGCCTCGCGGACGCCCTCGAAATCGCTGACCGCCATGTGCTTCTGCCCACAGACCCCGCGCAGGTCAAACTGGTGACCTTTGTGCCCGGCGAATCCCTGAAGGATGTGCGCGGCTCCCTGTTCAGATCCGGGGCGGGCACCGTCGGGGCCTATTCCAACTGTTCTTTCGTGACCTCAGGAGAAGGCACCTTTCTGGGTGGAGAGGGGGCGGAACCGTCGGTGGGTCAACCGGGCCGACAGGAGAGTGTGGCGGAGGTTCGCCTTGAGGTCGTTCTGAAGCGGGATGACCTCGACAGCGCTTTGGTCGCCCTGCGTGCCGCTCACCCCTACGAGGAGCCGGTGGTTGACGCTTACGATCTGCTGCCCACATCCTCCAGGGTGGGAATCGGGCTGATCGGTGACTTGCCGGCTAAAATGTCAGTGGAGGACCTGGTAAAGCGGCTGACCGGCCTGTGGAATATCCGCTGTGCCAGGTTCATCGGCGACCCACCGGGCCCCCTTCAAAAGGTCGCGCTGTGTGCCGGCAGCGGCGCGTCGCTGCTCCAGCCGGCAGCCGCCGGAGGGGCCGAACTTTACATTACAGGGGACATGAAGTACCACGATGCTCGCCTGGCTCAGCAGGTAGGGCTGCCTGTCCTGGATCTGGGGCACTTTGGCCCCGAAAGGATGGGGTTGGAGAGATTTGGTGAGCTTCTCAGAGGGTCTCTGCAGGAGCTTGATAACAATATTGGAGTTCTGTTTGCCAAGGAAGAGGACCCGTTTCAGCAGATCTGATTCCCGCGGGGAGGATGCCCGAAATCCTCGAACGGGGGAAATTGGATCTTAAGGAGGAGGAAGTGAAGGATATGCTTGACCGATTGGTAGATCTGCAAAACACGGATGAGAAGATCGTAGATTTTCAGAGGGAGGAGGACAGGCTTCCTAAGGAGCTCGAAAGCAGAGAGAGGAAGCTCCAGGACCTCGAGAGTCAGCGGGCCGAGATTGAAGGTGAGCTCTCTCAATATAAAGTACAGCTGGCTGAACTGGACAGGGAGCTGGAGGCGGCGAAGGACAGCACAAGAAAGTTTCAGACCCGGCTCCTAATTGTGAAAACCCAGAGGGAGTACCAGGCGGTTCAGAGAGAGGGTGAGGCAGCGAGAAAGAAAAGGGGCGACCTGGAGGCTCAGATCAAGGGGATCCGTGACGAGATGGCGGGGGTCGAGGAGCAGGGCAGGGAGCTGGATCAGGTGATCGAAGAGGAACAAGCCTCCCTCGAGGTGCAGCGCAAGGAGATGAACGGAAAACTCAAGACCACCGCCAAGGAAAGGAAGGACCTTGAGAAGACAAGGGAGGTGGAGGCCAGCCTTGTTGACCCCATTCTCCTGGCACGCTATCAGAAGGCCTTTGAACGCTACAAGGGGCAGGGGGTTGTCAAAGTGGTCGGGGGAGTCTGTTATGGATGCTTCATGACCGTGCCTCCGCAGCTGTATAATCAGGTTTTGGCCAAAGGCACTGTCCACAATTGTCCAAATTGCGGCAGGATCATCTATGTGGAAGAAGGCTGACAGGTCTCGGATCCTTCGGGACCTGGCGGACAGCCTCGATGTGGACAGAACCCTCGCCAGGCACCCTGAAATGACCCCCCAGGACCTGTCCAGGATTCTAAGGGAGTCAGCGGACATGGTCGATCCCCTGCTGGAGGAGATCGTGGTCATGGTCGATGGCGCCGCCAGGGGGAATCCGGGGCCCGCGGGTGCCGGTTTTCTGATCCGGGCCGGCCGGGAAACGACCCTCAGGCGGGGCGAATACCTGGGTGAAGCCACCAACAATGTGGCTGAGTACAACGCCCTGATCCTTGGTTTGGAGGCCGCCATCGACATGGGAGCCATTCAGGCCAGGGTCTATTCCGACAGCGAGCTGTTAATCAAGCAGATGAATGGCGAATATCGGGTCAAGAATCCCCGGCTCAGGGAGCTGTTTGCCCTGGCCCAGAAAGCCGCCGGGCAGCTGAAAAAGGTCTCCTACAGCCATATCCCAAGGGAGAAGAACAGGGAGGCTGACCGGCTGGCGAACATGGCCATTGATGCTAAGGGCCCTGTAAGCCTTTAGGGTCAACGGGTGTCGGTTGAAGGCAAGAAGAGCGAAGAACCAAGCACTGACCTCAGATCGCGGGTCAGAAGACGGAGGATGGCGGATTTGCATCTTCCGTTTTTTCGGTTACAATGTATTTGCGGAGTGGTCCGGGTGGCCGCCCACCGAAGCTTCGGCGGAGGTGGGAGGAAAGTCCGAGCACCACAGGGTAGGATGGTCCGTAACGCGGACCGGGGGTGACCCCAGGGAAAGTGCCACAGAGAGCAGACCGCCCGTCTTCGCCGGCCGTCGTTCGCCGAACAACGGCCAGGCTGCGACGTGGCAAGCCCCTAAGGGCAAGCCGCGCCGAAGTTGCGTTTAAGATGCAACGCAGGCGGGTAAGGGTGAAAAGGTGAGGTAAGAGCTCACCAGTGTCGTCGGTGACGGCGGCAGCTAGGTAAACCCCATCCGGTGCAAGGCCAAATAGGGGAGTGCTTGAGGGCGACCCGTCCGAGGCTCCCGGGTAGGCCGCTCGAGGCCGCCGGCAACGGCGGTCCCAGATGAATGGCCACCACCTCCGAAGCTTTTCCATGGAGGGACAGAACTCGGCTTACAGGTCCGCTCCGCATAAGATTATGGGGCCGCATCCTGTTTTTTGCCTGACCGGAGACATCCCATTCAGCGCACAGGTGAGGATCAGAGGGCGTTTTTCCGGATGGTAAGATGGTGAAAGACAGGATGCGGCCCCGCCACGATCTGACACCGGAAGTGGTGATTAACAGACTCAGGAGCCGGTTCGGTATCCCCAATCCGCCACCCAGGCGCCCACCTGTGGACGAGTTGATCTGCACCATCCTCTCCCAGAACACCAGTGACAGGAACCGGGACCGGGCTTTCCGCTCCTTGAAAGACCGCTTCCCCACCTGGGGCATGGTTCTGGATTCATCCGTCGGCGAGTTGGAGGAGGTCATCGCCCCGGCAGGGCTGGGACCTACCAAAAGCAAACGGATCTGGGACATTCTCCACAGTGCCGATACCCTGGATGCACTGGAAAGGATATGCGAGCACAGCCGGGAAGATGGACTGGCCCTTTTGACGGGCCTCAAGGGGGTGGGCCCCAAAACGGCCGCCTGCGTGCTTCTTTTCTCCTGCGGGGTTCCCGCCTTCCCGGTGGACACCCACGTTTTCCGAGTGGCCGGCCGGTTGGGAATTCTCGACAACGGTGAGGACAGGGTTCGGGCACACGCGGTCCTTGAGGGCTACTTTGACTCGAGGGATTATCTGGAAGGGCACCTCAACATCATCAAGCTCGGCAGGGTCATATGCAGGCCTCGCAGACCTTTGTGTCAGGAGTGTCCTCTGGCGGATTACTGTCCGTCTTTCCATGGGGGTGGGAGGTCAGAATGCCGGTTAGGAGGGATGGGTTGAAAACGGTTCTTCTGGTTGACGACTCAAAGCTGCTCAGAGATCAGGTGGCGGCAATGTTGGAAACCTATGGGTACCGTGTTCTGACGGCCGCCGACGGCGATGAGGGGTTGAATGTCCTGCTTTCGGGTGACACTGTGGACATGGTGATCCTCGACATAGTGATGCCGGTCATGGACGGTCCCGCAATGCTGTCAAAGGTTCGCTCCAGCGAGGGCCTCGAGAAGCTGCCGATCCTGGTCCTGACGGCTGCGGATCACGTTGAAATGGTTGCCCCCTGTCTTGAGGCGGGGGCCGACGATTACCTGCTGAAACCCGTTGATCCACGGCTGCTTTATCAACGGGTGCAGAAGCTCCTGGAGAGAAACCCCAGGAACTACATGAGGACGGCATGCAGTTCGGTGGTCGAGGTGGACACCGGGCACGATCTGCTCACGGGCGAACTCCTTGAGTTAAGCGAGGGGGGAGCGGGATTTCTCCTTAAGGCTCCCCTTGACGTGGGTGATATCGTCAAGTTGACCTTCGCACTGCCCCGGGACGCAGAGGAGCTCACCGTGGGGGCCAAGGTTGTCCATTGCCATAAGGCGGAGGGCGGGTACCACAGCGGGGTGAATTTCGTCATTATCGAGGATAAGGTCAGGGCAAAGCTAAGGGGCCTGTGGGAGAGGGCGGAGTGACCCGGCGATCAGTCCTTGGGTCTGCAGGTTTTCCGTCTGTTAATTGTGCGCTGCCTCGTTTCGCCTGATGACCCTCGGCCGAACCCATGCCATCAGAGAGCAAGCAGGGCATCGAGGGCTTTCTCAGCGGCGGCCTTCGATTCGCGCACGCAGTCATTGATCCCCACCCCTCGGTAGGCGTTGCCTGTCAGGACAATGCCGGGGGGAAGCATGCTCTCAGCCTCTGTCAGCCGATCGAGATGCCCTACAGTATAAAGGGGAATAGCCCTGTCCCACCTGAAGATGGTATGAAATTCAGGGTCGATCGTGAGGCCCATCGTGGCGGCGATCTCCTCGCGAACGACGGCGAGCAGTGCGTCATCATCAAGGAAGGGGGTATGGTGGTCTTTCGCCCCACCCACCATCACCCTGATCAGGAAGTGGCCCTCGTCCGACCGGTAACCAGGAAAGATGCTGGAGGTCCACAGGGCCCCCAGGATCCGTCGGCCCTCAATCCCCGGGATCAGGTAGCCGAACCCTTCGGGAGGCTCTTTGAGTCGATCCAGCGCATACCCCAGGCCCACCACTGCCATTGGGCTGTATGGGATCCGGGAGAGCATCTCAGCGCTGCCGGGGGCCGCCTGCCGTAGAATGGCCGCGGCAGTGTCGGCCGGAGTGGCGAGAACCACGCTGTCCGCCTGCACTGTTCCGCCGTCAGTCTGGACAGCATAACCACGGTT
>JBFFDD010000133.1:0-7657 GCA_041559575.1 bacterium | reverse complement strand
GGGAGGATCTGCTGATCGAACTGCCGGACGGCGATCTCATAGTAATCAATATTCTTTCCGCCTTTGATCTTGACCTTGCCGTCCCTGGGCATGGCGGGGGGGATGACCAGCGGCGCCACATATTTACCGATGGTTGTTGGAACCAGACTGCCGCCTGGCAGGGCCGCCCCAACCGGTACCGCCGTCAGGACAATGCAGGCGGCCACCAGGAACGAAAGCGTAACCGTCATCCTGTTTGAAGGTCTTCCTCTTATATGTTTCATCTCATTACTCCCTTCTCATCAAGGGACGTCCGGGAAAGACGTCCACCCCAACCTTGCTCCCGGAAACCGGGAAAAACCTCCATCCGTCCTTAAAACCACCCCCTTTCATCCGCTGGCTGTGATGATCTTCGGAGCCGGCTCCACGCTGAATTCTCATTTTTTTACAGGTTCGGGGGGATCATACTTCGGCGGCCGGTTTATCGCCCACCGTTCCTGTTGTAACGAGCGGGTTTTCGTGATCGGGATTTTATCTGGCCTGTCACTGTCCTGATCCCCCAGGGACCCTCCGAGGATATCGAAGCCCTCCGGAAGGTTTTCTCACCAGGATCCGCGTCAGATAGGGAACTTTTTTTCTAGAGTTTTACCGACGCCTTTCTCCCAAAAAACAAGCAATGTGATAGTGATAATAATTACAGGTGTACCACCGCGATTCTTAACAAAAGATTCACTTTTTCAAAAAAATTCCATGACATCCTGGATGTGTCCGGGATAACCATGGTTTTATAACGGTCTTGGGTCAGGAATCCCGATCCCGGAGCTGGTGAATTCACCCCCGGATCAGGGGACGACAAATAAGCATTCAGTAGTCGGGATTCAGGGTTTGGTATTCAGGATTGAGTATTCAGTAGAGAGGCCGTGATTCGTTTAAATCAGCGGAAAGGGGAAAAGCCCAGTACAATGTGCACTGTACAAAGTACAAAGGAAGACGGGTCACCTGTGCACTACGTACTATGTACTTTTTACTATACTTCCAGTTTGCAGTTTCCAGTTTCCAGTTTCCAGTTTGCAGTTTGCAGTCCGGATTACGGGTACTGAGAACAGATGGATGACTCGGTCGAATTTACGACTTATCGACTGATCGATTCAACGAAGAGCCGGATCAGTCGCATTGTCGCCAAGTCGCAACCTCGATCAGTCGCCCTGCCCCCCTCGCCCCGTCGCCCCGTCGCCCCCTCGCCCTGTCGCTCATCCAGTTTCGACTCTCTCCCTGCCGGTGTAGACCGTCATCCTCTCCGCCCTCACGTAGCCGATCGTGGTCAGGTTGACCCTCTCGGCCAGATCGATGGCCAGGGTGGTGGGTGCGGAGCGGGAGATGAGGATCGGAAGCCCCATCTTGGCCACCTTGATGACGATCTCCGACGACAGCCTTCCTGTGGTAAGCAGGATCTTGTCGCCTAAGGGGATGTCCTCCAGGAAGCACGCCCCGCGGATCTTGTCCACGGCGTTGTGGCGGCCGATGTCGTCCCGGAACACCAGGATCTGTTCCCCATCGGCCAGGGCGCTGTTGTGAACGCCCCGGGTCTCCCTGTAAAGGTCTGACATCCGGTTCAGTTCCGACATGAGGTGGTAGACCTGGCCGGGGGTCACCGTCCTCTTGGAGTCGATGGCCCGGGCCTGGATCGAATCCAGCACGCTGTAGAAGGTGGCCCCCTTGCCGCACCCGGAGGTCACGGTCCGCTTCTCCCACAGTTCGTGCACCTGGGAAAGGTCACCCGTAACGGTCACCTCCACCGCGCCGGATTCGCCATCCTCGCGCACGGACTTCAGGTCGCCCTTGTCCCTGATGAACCCCTCGGAGAGAAGGAATCCGAGCGCCAGCTCCCGGTTGGCGTCCCCGGTGGTCACCAGGGTGATCAGCTCTTCACCGTTGACATAGACCGTCAGCGGGACCTCACTGACAACCGAGGCCTCCTTTCCTGACATCTCATCGCCCTTGAAGCTCAGGACTTCCTTCACCTCTCGCTTGACAATACTCATGACGCGTCTCCGACGAGTTCCAGGAACTGCCTTTCGTCCAGTATCTGAACACCCAGTTCCATCGCTTTTTCGAGTTTGGATCCCGGGTCGCCTCCCGCCACCAAAAAATCGGTGTTCGAGCTCACCGAACCGGTCACTTTTCCTCCCCGATTCTCGATCCTCTCCTTCGCCTCGCTCCGGGTGAACCGCTCCAGCGCCCCGGTGAGGACGAAGATCTTGCCGGCAAGGTCGTGTGTCTCGGGACCCGAAACCGCCCGAGGGAGGAGGATCTCCCAGAGCTTTATTGCCTCGGCCCGGTTGCGGGGGTCACTGAAAAAGCTGCTGACCTGGGCGGCGATCTCGGGTCCGATACCTGCAATCTCTGTCATCTGTTCCTGACTGGCGTGAACCAGGTCGGCGATCGTGGTGTAAGCACCCATCAGGGCACGGGCAACGACCCGGCCCACCAGGGGAATGGCAAGCCCAAACAGAAACCGGTCCGCAGTTCGGGTCTGCTTCGTCGACTCTAACGCTGCCAGGAGATTCTCTGTTGATTTTTCGGCGTAAAGCTGGAGCTGGAGCAGATCCTCTTTGGTCAGAGCGTAAAGGTCGGAGGGCAGTTTCACTTTTCCGTTGTCCACCAGCTGGGAGACAGTCCTCATTCCCAGCCCCTCGATATCCATGGCGCCCCGGGAGGCAAAGTGATAGATCCGCTCCCTGATCTGGGCGGGACAGGTCATGTTGGTGCACCGATGGGCCGCCTCGCCCTCGACCCGTATCACGGGACCGCCGCAGACCGGGCAGGTGTCAGGCACACGCCACTTGTCGGTGCCCTCCGGACGCCTGCCGGGAACGACCTGAACCACCTCGGGAATGACATCACCGGCCCTCTGGACGAGGACCGTATCCCCCACCCTCACGTCCTTGCGGTCCACCTCATCCTGGTTGTGGAGGGTGGCCCGGGACACGGTTACCCCACCCACCCTGACCGGCTCCAGAAGGGCCACAGGAGTGACCTTGCCCGTCCTGCCCACCTGGACGACGATGTCCCTGACCGACGTCGTCTCCTGCTGGGGGGGGAATTTGTAGGCCACCGCCCACCGCGGGTTCCGGGAGGTGGCCCCCACCTCCTCCCTGAGATTAAACCGGTCCACCTTGATGACCACCCCGTCGATCTCGTAGGGCAGCTCATCCCTCATTTCGAGGAGTTCGTCGTACCAGGCTATCGCCCCCTCGACGCCCTTGCAAAGCCGGCGCAGGGGGTTGACCTTGAGCCCGAGCCGCGACAGGTACTCCAGCAGAGCCCCCTGGCTGTCGGGCGACTTACCGGAGACCCCGCCCACCGCGTAGAAGAAACCGTCCAGGGGCCTCGAGGCGGTGACCTCCGGATCCAGCTGGCGAAGGCTGCCGGCGGCCGCGTTCCTCGGGTTGGCGAAGGGGGGCTCGTCCCTGGACTCCCTCGCCCGGTTGAGGCTGTCGAAATCGGCCCTGTTCATGAAGATCTCGCCCCGGACCTCGATGCGGTCCGGGATCTGCTCACCGTGCAGTTTCAGGGGGATGGACCGGACGGTTCGGAGATTGGCGGTGACGTCCTCTCCCGTCGTTCCGTCCCCGCGGGTGGAGCCGAGGACGAACACACCGTCCTCGTAGACCAGCTCCACTCCCAGCCCGTCCAGCTTCGGCTCGGCAACGTAATCGATCTCTCCGTCGGACCTCAGAAAACGTTTGACCCGCCGGTCGAACTCCGCCGTCTCCTCACCGGTCATGGCGTTCTGGAGGCTGAGCATGGGGACCGTGTGGCGCACCGGGCCGAACTCCTCGCTGGGCGCCGCGCCCACCCTGGCAGTGGGAGAATCCACCGTCCGGAGCTCCGGGTGGGCCTCCTCCAGCTCGACCAGGCGGCGGAAAAGTCGGTCGTACTCCTCGTCGGAGATCTCCGGGGAATCGAGGACGTAGTAGAGGTGGTTGTGCCGCTCGAGCTCGGAGCGAAGCCTGGCGATTTCCTGTCTGACCTCCTCAGAAACACTCATGATGAAATCGCCAGACCTCGCTGGAGAATTAAAGATTGGAAATTAGAGAGAGGAGTTATTTTCCAATGATCCAAATGTCTAATTTCTAATGTTCCATTAGGCAAATTTCTAATCTCCATTCTCTATTTTCCAAGCGCTCAACAATATGGACGTTATTCCTTTTCACTGAGCGCTTCTTCGCTGTCCAGCAGATACACCTCCACCCTTTCCCCGGCCTCGGCGCCGTCGGCCTCCTCGGGGAGGACGATGATGCCGTTGGCCAGGGACATGGAACGGAGGATCCCCGACCCCTGTTCGCCGGTGGTGGTGGCGTAGAGGATTCCGTCCTCCTTCCGCTGGACCACGCCGCGGATGAAGTTGCGCCGTCCCGGCTTCTTCCGGATGGCCTCCTCGAGCACCGCCCGGACGGTGGGCCGGAACAGGCGCACGTGACCGACCATCTTCCTCAGGGCGGGCCGGACATATAGCTCGAAGGACAGAGTAGCGGACACCGGGTTGCCCGGCAGGGCGAAGATCGGCTTTCCGCCTCTGGTTCCGAAGGTCATTGGTTTTCCGGGTTTCTGGGCCACTTTCCAGAACAGGATCTCCACGCCGACCCTGCCGAAGACATCCTTGAGGTAGTCGTAGTCCCCCATGGAGATACCGCCAGTTGTGACCAAAACGTCTGACTGAAGCCCCTCCTCGATCATGGCGGCCAGGTGATCGGGATCATCCCTGGCGATACCCATCTGCCTGGGTATGGCGCCGCACTCCCTGACCAGTGCTGCCAGAGCATGGGAATTGCTCGAATAGATCTGGGCTTCGTGGGGCACCTCTCCCAGGCTGACTACCTCGTCGCCGGTGGCCATGATGGCCACCTCCGGCCTCCGAAAGACCTTCAGCTGGGCGATACCCTGGGACGCGATCATCCCGATGTCCGCGGGCCGCAGAGGCCGGCCGCCCGGCAGGATCTCCTGCTCGCAGCTGATGTCCTCGCCGGCCAACCGGATGTTGGCACCCTTGGCAACCGGAGCGGTTAAATAGAGGTTCTCGGCCTCGACGTAGGTGTCCTCCACCCGCACCACCGTATCCACACCCTGGGGAACGGGTGCTCCTGTCATGATCCGGACCGCTTCGTCGGGGGCCACCGGCGGCCCAGACCTGTCCCCCGCGGCGATGGTCCTGATGATGGGAAGCACACAGGGCTTGCCGTCTGCCGCCCCGGCTGTGGCCGCGGCCGTCAGGGCGAAACCATCCATGGCCGAGTTGTCCAGGGGAGGCACATCCCGAAGAGCGCAGATGGGCTGAGCCAGGACCCGGTTCAGGCAGTCGTCCAGAGCGACGACCTCCGTCCCCATTGGGGAGATGTTTTCCAGTATGATGGTTCGGGCCTCGGATACTCGGATCATCCCCCTATCCTCCCTGTGGCGCCTTTCCCCTCTTGATGCGCACATCCCCCTTCCGCATGGTGACCTGGATCCTGTCCAGATATTCGAGGAGGGGGATCATCCATTTCCGGGTGGTGTTGACGATCTCCCTGAAATCAGCCAGGGACAACTCCTCGCTCACCCGGAAATGAGCTTCCACACCGTCGAGTACCTTCCGATGGGCCTCCGGATGGATAAAATAATCGTCCTTGATCCTGACAAGCTCTTTCCTGTCAGCGAGAAGGTTCAGGACCGGCTTGATCTTTTCGGCCCCAAGGGACAGCTCCTCGGACAGTTCGGCCAGCATCGGGACGGCGACCCCATCGGAATGGAGCTGGGAGACGATCTTTGCGGCCAGAGCTTCCTGAGCCGGTGTCAGGGTTGCCTGGTGATCACACAGCCTGACGATATCACCCTCCACAGTGATCTCCCCCATCCCCTCGAGGGCGGACAGGAGGTTCCTGTAGGGGCGATCGGGGAGTTCCCGGGCGATCCTCATCCGCAGCTCCTCCCGTCCTATTCCAGGCCTCATGGGATTCGTCTCGTGGAATTTCCCCACCGACCGGATCAGGCGCCCTTTCAGTTTCTCGAAGGACTCAGTGGAGTAAGCCAGAACCCCGGCACCCTCCCCGGACACAACCACTCTGTTCTCGGCCTCCAGGCGATCGAGTAACCCGAGCGCTTCCGGAACGGTCACCCCTGACCGCACAGCCAGCCTGCTGATCTGGGAACCGTGATCACCGGCCTCGATCAGATGGGCTTCCATCAGCTGACCGGCGTCTCTGGTGTCCAGACGATGGAGATGTTCCAGCGTGCCCTTTTTGCCCCGTCTGCGTTTCGGGGGAAGGGGATCAAGGACCCTGCCGCCACCGATAGTGGTCATGGGAGAGTAGCTGCGGGCGATGAACAGGTCCCCGGGAAGGCAGACCGCGGGGCCCTCCAGCCTGAGTTGTACCAGGCCCCTGGCACCGGGCTCGATCACCTCCCCGTCGAGGACAGCCACCCTGGTCATCACCTCGTCGGTGTACAGGTGAAGCCTGATCCGGTCCCTGTTCTTAAGAGGCCGCGGTGCACTGGGCAGAAGCTGTATCCGGGCATCGATCATCAGCGAGGGCTCCAGGCTCCCGGCCCTGGCCGCCGTCTGGCCGCGGCGGATCTCCTCCTTGTCAACACCCTGGAGGTTCAGCGCCGTGCGCGTGCCGGCTGTGCTCTCATTGACGGACTCTCCGTGCACCTGAAGACCGCGCAGCCTGGCCTTCTTGTCCCCCGGGTAGAAGACCACCTCCTCACCGACCGAAACCCTGCCGGAGATAAGGGTTCCGGTGACCACCGTTCCGAAGCCCTTCATGGAAAAGACCCTGTCGATGGGAAGCCGGAAAATGCCGGCATCGCTGCGCGGCTGTACCTCATTGGCCTTCCGTTCCAGTTCCGCCAGAAGCTCCTCACTACCGCTGCCGTCAACGGAGGAAAAAGGCACGATGGGCGCATCCTCGAGAAATGTGCCTTTCAGGTATTCCCTGACGTCCTCGGTGACCATCTCCAGCCACTCGGCATCGACCATGTCGGTCTTGGTCAGGGCGACGATCCCGCCACTGGTGCCCAGAAGCTGACAGATATCCATGTGTTCCCGGGTCTGCGGCATAACCCCCTCATCAGCCGCCACCACCATAAGGACCAGGTCGATCCCTGTCGCCCCGGCCACCATGTTCTTGACGAACCGCTCGTGACCGGGAACGTCCACCAGGCCGATACGCACGCCCGAGGGAAGTGTCAGGGGGGCGAAACCCAGCTCGATGGTTATCCCCCGCTCCTTCTCCTCCTTCAGGCGGTCGGTGTCCACCCCGGTGATGACTTTCACCAGGGAGGTCTTGCCGTGATCGATGTGGCCGGCGGTGCCGACTATAATATGGCCCTGAGTCGTCATGCCGCTCTCCCGCGGCTGCTATGACAGAGAATTGGGGGATTAGAGGATTGGAATATTGGATTATTGAACAAGGAAAAACCAACCGATAGCGGCTGTATGTCAACCCTGATCATTACCCGCTCAAATGAGTTTATGGACCCATCTCTGATTTCCAATCTCCAATCTCCAATTTCTAATTTCCAATCTCTATTGCTCTAATGCTCCCCTTATTCCCCTCTCCAGCTCCCCCAGTTCCCGTGAGGATACGGTTCGAAGATCGAGGCACAACCTGTCATCCACGATCCTTCCGACAACCGG
>JBFFDD010000132.1:0-7702 GCA_041559575.1 bacterium | reverse complement strand
GCCGCTCCAGGCGTCAGATCCTCGGGATCTGGCCGGTGGTGGTCCGGTGGGCAGACCAATGGAGTTTGTCAATAAATCAAACGGCAGTTTTTGTCAATTGGGAAGGGAAAAGAACTAAGTGCTAAGAGATAAGTGATAAGGGCTAAGGACTAAGTGCTAAGAGATAAGTGATAAGAGATAAGAATTAAGATCTAAGAACTGGAAACCCCTCGACGCACTTCGTTTGCTCGGGGCAGGCTGGAAACTGTTTTTTCCCCCACATGGATGCAGGCGATGCCGAAACTCAGGGGCCTGTACTTCACGTTTTGGAACCCCGCTCCCATCATCTCCCGGGCCAGGCCCAGGGGGTCGGGAAACTGGCCCACCGACCGGGGAAGATAGCGGTAGGCCTGGTAGCTTCCCGATACGATTCCGCCGAGGACGGGGAGGATGCGGTGAAAGTAGAGCCTGAACAGACGGCCTAATAAAGGGTGGTCCATGGGTGAGAATTCGAGGATAACCAATCGCCCTCCCGGGGCCAGGACCCGGACCATTTCCCTGAGGCCGAGAACCCTGTCGGGAAGATTGCGTAGCCCAAAGGCAATGGTAACGGACCGGAAAACGCCATCCAGGAAAGGAAGGTGCATGGCATCACCGCCGATGAGGGTAATTTCTGTTTCAGGGTGTTTCCGGCTTTTGGCCGCCGCCAGGTGAAGCATGGGGATGGCGAAGTCGACACCGACTATACAGTCCTTCCTTCCCAGTCTGTCCCGGAGGGTCAGGGCCACGTCCCCGGTGCCAGTCGCCAGATCGAGCACGGGCCCCCCGTCCAGGACCTCGGCGGCCAGTTCCCTCCTCCACCTCACATCGGTTCCAAGGCTGAGGATCCTGTTAAGGACGTCGTAACGCCCGGCTATGGCCGAGAACATCTTCCTGATGGAGGCACTCTCTCCTCGACTGTATTTAGTCAATGGATCTCTCCCCTCTCAAAGGCTCGGGTGAACAAACTGGCGAGAAATATAACCCAAAACAAACGTGTTGTTAACCACTGCCATGTGACAGGGGAACAGGGGCGCAGGGCAAGAAAAGGTCGGCCAGTCTTTTACAGGACATAAATCCCGTTCCGCTGCAGGCCGAGGACGCCGAGAGGAGGGCCAATGGACCCGGAATATATATAGGGAACAATGGGCGAAACTTAGTGAAAGTTCTCATTATGTATAGGTTATAAGTTTAAAATAAAGGATTGTGTAAATAATCACAAAAAAATGCTTGACATGGGCAAAGGAGCTTGTTACATTTTTAACAAGGAAATCGGACCGCTGATTGGATTTGGAGGAGGTGATTGAGATGCTGGAATTCTTGACAATGCTCGGAGTCATGTCGGTAGCTTTTCTAGGGGCCTCAATTACGGTTACTCTGATCCTGGGGGGGATCATGAAGGCAGGAAAGGCCCTGCGCAAGAAGGAAGCCCAACAAGTGATATAGGCCGCCGTTAACGGGGGAGACAAGGAGGTTTCAAATGTTAGAATTTATTACGACACTGGCTGTGATTGCCATGGTATTCTGTGCCGCGACGGTCTTTATCGCACTCATTGCCGGGGGTCTGCTCAAGATGCGGCAGGGCATGGCCAGACGGGCTGAGGAAAGGGCGGAATAGATCTTGCCGGTCTTCAGTGAGTGACAGGGGAGCATAAAGCTCCCCTGTTTTTTTTCATCCGAATAGAGCCATCAGGGTTCTTTGTTCCCTTCTCCAGACTCGTCGTAGATCAGGTTCAGAAGCTTGTACATCATGAAGTGATCGGGGGAGATCTCTTTCATGAGATCCACCATCGTCAAGGCCATGTCCCGGTTGCCTCTTTCAAGGTAGGAGATTCCGGCCTTATAGAACCAGTCCATTGCCGCCGAGGTGCTCTGAATACAGCCGATCCCCCTGGAATAATAACTTCCCAGGGTTGCCTGAGCGTCCGCATATCCTTTCTCGGCGGCCATTTTGCACCAGAACATGGCCTGGACGTAGTCCTGGCCGACCCCCCAGCCGTTCTCATACATCTTGGCCAGCATGGTCTGAGCTATTGGGTTTCCCTGGTTTCCGGCCCTGGTAAGCCACATGGCGGCTTTCGAGTAATCACGCCCGATCCCCTCACCGTAGAAGTACATGAACCCTACCTTGACCTGCGCCTGGACGTCACCTCTATGAGCATAGGGTTCGAGGATCTCAAGGGCTTTAGCGTAGTCCTTGCGTGCGAAGGCGTTATTACCATCCTCCTGGCTGGCCATGAGAGAAACTGGCGACAGGAGAAGACACAATAAGACAACGCGGGAAAAATTTGCGATACGTCTCATTTTACCCTTCCGGTAAATATTCAAACAGCGTTTGGTAAGTATTACTTTTCCGCCAGCGGAATGTTACAGTTACCCCCAAAAAGTGGCTGAAAACAACCAGTAATAGTCTAACCGAATTCCGGAAACAATCAAGGGAGTGTCGGATCGGAGTCCTGCCTTCCGGGTTCGGCCGTATGATGCTTCTCCGCCATCGGCCTGGAGTGAACCTGATCAAATGAGGAGCTCGATGAAGATCAACCCCGACCCCGTTGATGGTGTTTTCCAGACTCTCAGGGATGAGTTCATCGCCATTGTTAAGAGGGTCATGGACAGCGGTGAGTTTTTCAGCTCCGATGAATACCTTCGCAAGAACACCCAGAACAGACGGATCTTTCTGTCTGGGCATGATGTCACGGATCAATTCATCCAGGTATTGAAGGGAGGCGATTCGGGTATTAAAGGGGACCCTTTGGCCGGCCTCAGAGGGTGGAATTACCCCAGGAGAATTCTCGGGCTGAATTCCACCGGCGATCTTCCGTCCGGGGTGCGCCGGAAGACAGAGGATATCCTGACCAGATGTTTCTTCTATGGTTTTCTTTACCACCTGTATGCCTGGGCCACTCCCTACCGGGAAGAGGTGGACCGTGTGGACATGGATGAGGTCTTCCGTGAGTGGGTGCCCAGGTCCGTCAAACCCTACGGAGAGCTGGCCGCTTACGATCAGAATGCCAATTTCATGCCGACGAGGGTTTTCGCCTATTTTCACGAACACACCATCCGGAACATGTACAGGGAGTGGGGATTGGGCCCCATCAAGAGACGAAGGGCAGAGGCTTTCTTCAAGAAACTGTTTTTTGCCGGTTGTCTCTTAGGTTTGATATACGACGCCAGGGCACAGGCTGATATTCACGACACGACTCCCGAAAGGGAGGATTAGAATCGGGGATATCAGGCCCCGGGTTGCCTTGTAAATATTTTTCTTTACTTTGAGCCCGTCGCAATCTAGTCTTTTTCTCGTTTTGAGATCTGGGGGTAAACAGAATCAACAAACAGAATAGGAGAAGGAGGTACCATGGAAATCTCTGAATTCACCGAAGTACTGTTGGAAGCCAAAGATGAAAAGGGTCTTTCCTTTGAGGAACTCGGCAAGCTGGTGGGCTTGAGCGAGGTATGGGTCGCCTCGTTGCTCTACGGTCAGGCTCAGGCTACCGCCGACCAGGCCGAGAAGATCATCTCGGCTCTCGGACTGGAGGAGGACAAGGAAGCGTTCGAATATTACCTGACCTCTTTCGCCAGTAAAGGCCTGGGACCTGTGGTCCCCACCGATCCCCTCATCTACCGCTTCTATGAGATCATGCAGGTATATGGATATCCGATGAAGTCGGTCATCCATGAGAAGTTCGGTGACGGCATCATGAGCGCCATCGATTTCACCCTGGATATCGAAAAGGAAGAGGACCCGTCAGGCGATCGCGTCAAAGTTGTCATGTCCGGGAAATTCCTGCCCTACAGGATCTGGTAGATCCCGAGCGGGTCTTCGAGTTGGTAACAGGTCCCGAGGCTGATTCTCGGGACCTGTTTTTTTGAACCTTGTACAGGCAGGCCTGCCTTATGGTCTCTGTCGGGCGGTAAAAGGTGATCCATCTACCGGGAGATCAGTTTAAAAGGGATCAATTCCGCCACGCAGATGAAATATTCCCTGTTTTTAGGGCATTCCGGTGTCGCAAACACAAATGACGTACCGTCAAGGATGCTGATGTAAGGCCTGACGGCCGCATGTTCCATCTCCAGTGAAGCAGCCATGGCAGCGCATCTCTGCTCCAGACTTGCCCGGACGGTGCTGTTGTGAACGTCGTGGCACATCAGGCCCAGCGGGAAAAGGCTGTGCGAGGCATGTGAAGCGTTTCCCGCCAGGAAAACCAGCGCACAGATGAGAAAAACGGCAGCAAATTTCATAACCGTCGCCCCCCATGATATAGTCATGGATCCGTTCGGGTGATCCTTGGTTCGCCCTCCCTCTCAGGAGGGCTTCGGTTTGTCTCCGAGGAAGTTCCTCGGCCAAAGCGGGGCTTTGACGGAAGTGTTAATGGTGATGGTTTGATGGGAAAGAAGGTTTCCCAAAGGGATGATTCCCCCAACGAAACATATTTTGACTCTACAAGTATAGAAGGTCCAAATCCGATGTCAAGAAAGGGGACACATAATCGCTGAAATGACTAAAAACCATTAAAAATTAATTAGTTAGTCGTTTTTGCATGCATTCAGAGGTCTATCTGGCCGGAACATGGCAGAGTCACGGAGGCTTCAGGGTAAGTGACCGCGCTCTCTCGCCGGGAAATTTACTTCCGGTAAATTCCTGTGTACAGTTCAGGTCAGGTCCTGCTGCTGGACCGGGTTGGATAAAGGCGATTACCGGACTCAAGGGGAGGTTCATTTGGCTGGGAAAAAACCTAAAGATCGCAGGAAGCTGGCCGCCTACCACGAAGCGGGTCACGCCGTGGTGGCCGTCGACCAGGGGATTACCGTCCATGGGATAAGCATTGTTCCAGACGAGCTGCGCCAGGGACACATCCGCGTCGACACCCTTCTTCTGGACACCCTGGTGCCGTCCTTCGAATACGACAAGGGCGCCCGGAACAGGTTCACAATGGAGCGTCACGTCATGGTCCTCCTGGCCGGGTACGCGGCTGTGGTCAGGCTGGATCCATCGATGAAAGGGAGCAGACGGGTGGTTCCCGGCGAGGGTACTGACTATCGCACAGCCATGACCCTGGTGAGTTATTTTACCGGCAGAAAAAAAGAGACCGAAAAGTACCTTCAGTGGCTTGAGGCCCGGGTGGAAGGGATGATCGCCACTCCGTGGAGGTGGCACCAGGTCAAAAGGCTGGCCCGGGAGCTGATGGCCCACGACAGGCTGGGGGCGATACAGGTCAGGCGGGTTATCGAGGACGCCGGCCGGGAGTGGGTGGAGAGGAGAGCGGAAAGGGGAAAGTGGAAAGGTGAACACAACAGGTATTCTGTATCCAGGAGTCAGGATTCAGGAGGAGAGGCCTTAACCACAGAGAGCACAGAGAATTTTCCATCCTCCACAGAGTTCACAGGGAGGAATATGGGAATTTTGAATCCTGAATTTTGAACTTTGAGTTTTTTTCGATTTTGGATTTTGGATTGATTTTTGGAATCTTGAACCTTGAACCTGGTATTTTTCCCATCGATTTTAACACCCTTTCCCTGACCAAGTGATATAATTTAATTAACCTGTATCACCTGGGGGGTGATCGTCTTCGTTGCCTCGTTTTCATTCCCAAGTTTTCCCGTTAAATTATTGTTATTTAATCCAGATGAGGGGTGTCATCGGTGACCGTGTTTCATGAGGGGGGTGTTTTCCATGAGGCGGTTCATGGTGATTATGGCACTCGGTATGGTGTCACTGTTCGTGTGTATGAACCTCTCAGTGGCAGCCGACGAGCCTGCCCCGTTGGACCTTGAGAAGGAATGTGTCCTTATCGGCCGATTTCTCGGTCATCGATTCACACCGGTTCTCCAGGAGGGCTCCGAGATCCCGGATCTTTACTATCCTCCGGTTGTTGAGGTGAAAGGTTTCGATGTCCTGAATGTAGCTACCGGGGAGTGGCATCCCCTGAACCTATCGAAGGACGGTTACTTCTGCCTCAACCTGGGTATGGGGAGATACGATCTGCGCGGCAGGGACAGCAGAATGAATCCTTTTGTCATCCGCCGTTTTTCTGTCCCCAACGGCATGATGGTCAACCTCGGGACGTACCGCATTCTGACCCGCACACCACAGCCTGGGCAGGAGACGGGGTGGAACTGGCACAGCTGCCTGGAGGGATACTTCGCCACCTCGATGCGTGTTGAACACCTTGCCGACGAGGCGGCCTACGGCGACTGTGAGGACTGGTTCTCCGAGTGCCACGAGGATGCCTACGAGGAATTCGCCGACGTCATCGTAAGGCGGTGATGGCGGTCTGAGATCGTAAATGCCCTGGGACGGAGGTTATCGACCCAGGGCATTTTTTTGGCCTTTCAATTGGTGTCTAGGCTGATGAAAATACGGTTCCCGTTATCCTGTCGACGAACTGCGCCGACCAGGCCGCCATCTGTGTCTGAATGACGAAGGCGACGACGATGACCAGGGCCGCGTCGGAGCCCCCCTGGCCGAAAGCGTTGACCGCCATCGCCAGGGCGATGGAAAGGTTCCTCAGGGCTGTGCCGAAGTACAGGGCGACCGCATCCTCCCGTGAATTCATCTTCCGGCCGGCAAAACGCGAGATAAAGGACACCGATAAGTAGAAGATCGTCAACGGCAGCAGAATTCTCACCAGGATCAGTGGGTGGGAGGCAATGGTTCCGGCCCTGAGAGCCATGGCCGCGAAAACGATCCCCAGAACGCCGACGGTTGCAAGGGAGGGGAGGGTCGGCTGGACTTTGTCCCTGAATCCGGCCTGTCCCAAACGCCACAGAAGGATCCGGCGGGTCAGGAATCCGGCCGCCATGGGCAGGAATACGATCATCAAGATCTTCCTGAAAACCTCAACCATATTGACATCGATCACAGCCCCGAGCAGCAGGTGGACATAAACAGGGGCCAGGACCGAACCGAGGGTGATGCCGATGACCATCATCTTCACCGCCGCTTCCACGTTCCCGCCGGCAAAGGAGGTCCACGAGATGGTCATGCCGCTGGTCGGTATGACGGCAACGAGCATCAGGCCCAGTGCCATGTAGGGGTTGTGGCTGAAAAAGATCCTGCTTACGACGAAGCCGACCAGGGGGATGACGACCAGGTTCAGCAGCTGGGTGACCCCCTGTGTCCGGTAGGCGCACTTTTCAAAGACCTTCCTGTACTGGAGGGTCACCATCATGGGGAAGATCATCAGAAAGGTGAAGAAGGGGATGAGGTCCTTGAGGAAGGAGGGGGCCACCGTCAATCCGGTGGCGAATCCGACGATCATGACCGACGGAATGGCGATTATCAGGTTCCGGTTGATCTTCTGGAGGAGCTTGATCATGGCAATAGTATATTATGGTATTAAAATTAAATAATATTATGGAAAATATAATGGATGGTCCGCGGTTTGTCAAGGGGGGTGATCGGGACAAGGAGCGCTGAAATTCACGTCCTGACCCCTTTATCCACCTTTGGCCCAAATCCATTCCATCTGTAACCTATCTGTAATACCAGCCATGCTATACATGAGCTAACTGGTAGGCAATTCGGCTGCTGGGGGGCGGCCGCCTTTAGATTCCAGGCCATTTCTCAATGTCTTCCCAGTCGCCAGAACAAGAACTATTGGTTCGTCTGTTAACCGGATCACGAGGGGGCGTAAGGGGGTGGTGGCCTGCCTGGTAAGTTCTGGTCTGTCGATTCTAAATCTGT
>JBFFDD010000131.1:0-7728 GCA_041559575.1 bacterium | reverse complement strand
TCTGCCTCCAGATAAGTGTCGTAAGGTTCTTCCTGGGCCCGGCAGAAGCGGCACACCCTCTCGACCACATCCTCCGGTTCATCACAGACAGCCAGAAGGTCGAGCTCCTCCTCGGCCAGATACCCTCTTTTTACCATATTGTCCTGTATCCATTCATAAAGACCACCCCAGTATGACTTGTCGTACAGAATGATGGGGAACATCTGCATCTTTCCCGTCTGTTTCAGGGTGAGCGATTCGAAGAGCTCGTCCATGGTGCCGAATCCGCCCGGCATACAGATGAGAGCCTTCGCGTATTTGACAAACATGACCTTCCGGATGAAGAAGTATCTGAAGTTGAGAAAATTGGTCACGTACCGGTTGGCCCTCTGCTCCATGGGGAGGTTGATGTTCAGGCCGACGGACACACCTCCCGCATCCATCGCCCCCCGGTTGGCGGCTTCCATGAGCCCGGGCCCGCCGCCGGTAATCACCGCGTATCCCTCCTCCGCGAAACGCCTGCCGATCCTTCTGGCCGCTTTGTAAACGTCCTCCTCGGGCTTCGACCGGGCCGAGCCGAAAACCGTAACAGCGTCTGGAATGTTCTGCATAACCTCCAGACCGCTGACCATTTCCGCCATCATGCGAAAAATCCGCCGGTTGTCCAGCTCAGCCCTTCTGAGCTTGTCCAGGGCTGGATTGATCTCCCTCTGAAGGATATCTTCAACCATGCTTTTTAACCTCTCTCTTCCTTCATCGTTACCCATGCTGTCTCCTTTCCGTACCTCAACAAGAGCTCTGCAAGTATGAGATGTTTCGGGTGTGCCGTCAACCGAAAGGGGCAGGATCACGCCATAGACAACGGGTAGTCGATGGCCTGGAAAATGAGGCCCCGAAGAACCCCCATTAAGATTGCAGAAAGGTGTCCATGGAAATGACATTTTCCCCCTGTCAGACCCTGAAAGCCGCCAGTGGCCCATGAATGAGACCCTCTTTTATGTCTGTCTTTCACTTTTTGGCCGATATATGTTAGGTTACTTGCCTTTGACGCCAGACCTGATTAGATTTAAGGGCCAGGGAGGGTTTATCCCAAGGGGCCCGGAGCCGACCCGTTAATGGAGGCACACAGAATTGGCTGAAGCAGAACCACGCACGAAACAGACCAGGATCTTCGAGCCAAAATGGCTCGCCTGGGAGATCACCGGCAAGTGCAACATGAACTGCATCCACTGCCGCTCTTCATCCTCGATGGGGTCATCGGAGGGGGACTTCACCCTTGAGGAGGCCAAGGCCCTCATTGATGACATCACATCCTTCGCCAAGCCGGTGGTTGTCCTCTCCGGGGGTGAACCCCTCCTGCGCAGGGATGTCTTTGAAATTGCCTCATACGGAACAAGCAAGGGCCTTCGTATGGCACTGGCCACCAATGGCGCGCTGGTGGACGACGAAATGTGCGCCAGGATCAAGGCGTCGGGGATACGTATCGTCAGTCTCAGCCTGGATGGCTCCACCGCCGACATTCACGACGACTTCCGCAAACAGCCCGGCGCCTTCGAGGCAACCCTCAGGGCTGCTGAGTTTTTCCGTAAGCATGACATCGAATTTTTGATCAATTCCTCTTTTACAAAGCGCAACCAGGATGACATTCCCAACGTGTACAGGCTGGCCAAGGAGATAGGGGCCGTTGCCTGGTACATGTTCATGATCGTTCCCATGGGCCGTGGCGAGGAACTGATGGCCGAGCTGATCTCCAAGGAGGATTACGAGGAGATCCTCAAATGGCATTTCGAAATGGAGCTCCAGGAGAAGGAGATGCTCGTCCGCCCCACCTGCGCCCCCCATTACTATCGGATCATCCAGGAGGAGGCGAAGGCCAAGGGGATCGATTTTACCCGCCGCAACCTGAAATTCGGCACCGGCGGCGCCAAGGGATGTATCGCCGCCCAGTCCATCGCCTTTATCGGCAGCCGCGGGGAGGTTCAACCGTGCAGCTACTTCCCCCAATCAGCCGGCAATGTCAAAGAGCAGAGCTTCCAGGAGATCTGGGAAAACTCGGCACTCTTCCATGACATGCGAAGCTTCAAGGATTACAAGGGGCGGTGCGGTTCGTGCGAATATCTCGGTGTGTGTGGCGGCTGTCGTGCCCGCGCTTTCGCCGTATCGGACGATTACATGGAGGAGGAACCCTTCTGCAGCCACATCCCGAGGAAAGTCCTCAGGGAGATGGAAAAGGAGCAAACCAAACCATGACAAACTACCCCTACATCGAGGCCTGTTACCGCCGCCCCACACCACATACCCCTATCTGGATCATGAGGCAGGCGGGACGGTACATGCCCCAATACCAGGCTGTTCGCGGCCAGGTGGATTTTCTCACCCTCTGTAAGACACCGGACCTGGCGACCGAGGTAACCCTTCTGCCCATCGATCTTCTGGGTGTGGACGCCGCCATCCTGTTCTCGGACATTCTGATCCCCCTTGAGCCCATGGGCATCTCCGTCTCCTTCGAGGACAAGGTCGGACCGGTCCTGTCGGCTGTTCGAGACGAGAAACAGATCCGGGGCCTGAGGGCCATCGACGCTGATCAGGATGTTCCTTTTGTGATGGACGCGATCCGGATGATCCGTCGTGAGCTGGACGGCCGTGTGCCGTTGATCGGCTTCTCCGGCGCCCCCTTCACTCTTGCCACTTATGCGGTCGAGGGAGGCACCACAAAGAGCTTCCACAATATAAAGGGTCTTATCTATTCCAGACCCGAACTCGCGGATGACCTCATGGACCTCCTGGCGGACGTGGTCATCTCCTACCTGAACGCCCAGATCGCCGCTGGAGCCCAGGCTGTTCAGATCTTCGATACCTGGGGAGGCATACTTGATGACCCTGAATATGTCCGGTTTGCCCTGAATCCGACCAAAAAGATCATCTCCCGACTCGATCGGGAAGGGGTTCCCGTCATCTACTACCTTAACAACGGCGCCTATCTGGCCCACCACATGGACGACCTGGACGTGGAGGTCATCGGTATCGACTGGCGTCAGGATATCGGCAGGGCCAGGCGATCCTTCGGCCAATCAAAGGCCGTTCAGGGGAATCTGGACCCCACGGTTCTTTTCGCGTCTCCAGGGGAGATCAGGCGACGTGCCCACGAACTGATGGACAAGGCCGGACCGGAACCGGGTCACATCTTCAACCTCGGACATGGAATCCTGCCTCAGACCCCCATGGACAATGCCATTGCCCTGGTGGAGGCCGTCCACGAATACCGCCGGTAGGTCAGATGGCCGACGGTGACAGGAAGTCTGCGGTGCTTCTCCTGAACATGGGGGGGCCCGATTCCCTGGACGCCGTTCGGCCTTTTCTGATTAACCTGTTTTCGGACCCGGCGATCATCGGATTGCCCCGTCCGCTTCGTCTGCCTCTGGCTCGGTTTATCGGTGCCCGAAGAGCCAGAAAAGTCAGGCCGCGTTACGCTCTCATTGGCGGGCGAAGCCCCATCGGTGAGATCACCGCCCGCCAGGGGCGATGCCTGGCAAGGTCCTTAGGCAAGCGCGAACTCCAGCTGACCGGCGTCTTCCCGGCTTTCTCCTATTGGCATCCATTCATCGCCGAGGCGACCAGGTCGGCTGTTGAGACGGGTTGCCGAAAACTGGTGGCCCTGTCCCTCTACCCCCAATACTGCCGCGCCACGACCGGAACCTGTGTCAATGACCTGAGCCGGAACCTGCCCGGCACTCCGTTCGAGACCACCACGAGGATCATCGACTCCTGGCCCGACCACCCCGGCTACCTTGGCGCCCTTGCCGAAACGGTGAACGACGCCCTGGCAAATCTTCCCGGGGAAGAGAGGGACGATGCGGTGATCCTTTTCTCGGCCCACGGTGTTCCCGAGTCCCTTATTCAAGGGGGGGATCCCTACCTGGATGAAACCCTCCGCACCGTATCCGGTGTTGTCGATCGTCTGGGGAACCGGCCCCATGTTCTCGCCTTCCAGAGCCGGCTGGGGCCGGTCAAATGGATCGGGCCCTCTCTGCGGGAGTCCCTGCATACCCTGGCGGACAAAGGCGCCCCGCCCCTGGTCGTGGTGCCGGTGTCCTTCGTCTCCGATCATATCGAGACCCTCTATGAACTGGACATCCAGCATCGTCAGATCGCCGTGGATCTGGGATTCACCCGGTATGAACGGGCACCAGCCTTAAATACCCGGCCGGATTTTATTGAGGCCCTGGCTGATCTGGTGGCGAGGGAGCTGAAGGGCCCCTAGCCCTGTTCCCTGCGTGGCCTCATTCGACAGGCTGTCTTTCTGGTGTCCCGCTGCCGGTTGGGGGGTCCTCTCGCCTAATCCGCCATTGGCGAACAGCCTTGGTCATGATCATGGCAAGGATCCCCAGAAACAGAATTCCTGCCCCTGGTCCCAGATGGTTCAGCAGCCAGGCCAGCCCAACCACCGGCACAAGAATGACCCTGACCGCACCTGTGGCCACTTTTTGGCCTGCCAGCCATCGGGCTGCGGGAGGTGATGCCCTGTAGTAGGCCCTTACCAGCCACCCGCCGACCGGGTTGGTCTTTAAAAACCCGTCCCGGAACTCTCTCAGGACCGCAACCGATGGATCCAGGTAGGATCCATAGGCCGCCGTGGCGATAAAACATCCTTCACCTGACCGCTCGCTGTCGACGCCCGTCCCAGATACCACCTGCTCGAAGACCCCGTACTGCGAGAAGGAATCGGCCACACCGCAGATAACATCGCCAACGGTGTCGTGATAGGTCGTCACGTCCAGCCAGAGATCACCCGCACCGTCATTATTCGTGTCCTCATTATGGAAAATTCTGAGCGTCCCTTCACTGGTTATCCGGAGGCCGCTGTACTTCACACAGGTCTCGATCAGACCTGCATAGCCGGCCGTGGTGGACAATTCAAAGACAGCAGAGGGGTCCGGCATCAGGAAGCCCGACGGCGGAGCAGGGGCATCCAGAGGGATATCCAGGCTGGTAACGCCTCCGGTGATGACCTGCTCGAAGGTCACCGCAACAAAACCCGCACCGGTATCGGGATCAACGGGTTGAACAACGACATTGTCTCCCGGCAGGGTGTTGGGTCCACTATCGGCGCATTCGGCATCTGCGCTGTCAACAGCGGCGTCACAGTCGTTGTCTCGACCATCGCCGCAGATCTCTATGCCCCCCGGGAAAACGAGGGGATCCGCATCGTCACAGTCCGTGTTGTCGGTCAGGTAGCCGGGCGGCTGGGTGGTGCCCGCAACCCAATCCCCGGGATCGCCGAAACCGTCACCGTCCCCATCCCGGTAGAAAAGACCGCATCCCTCGTCCACGGTTCCGTCGCAGTCGTCGTCCACGCCGTTGCAGACCTCCCCGGCCTGCGGATTGATGGCGGCCGACGTATCGTCGCAGTCCGTGTTGTCGGTCGTATGGCCGGGCGGCTGGGTGGTGTCCACAACCCAATCCCCGGGATCGCCGAAACCGTCACCGTCAGCGTCCACGAAATAGGGTAAGCAGCCCTCATCTATCGTGCCATCGCAGTTGTCGTCCAAAACGTTACATACTTCGGAAGCCCCCGGGTTCACCTGGGCCCGGGTATCGTCACAGTCTGTGTCATCCGCGACATAACCGCCCGGCTGTGAGGTCTCCTCGACCCACACCTGTGGATCTCCGTATCCGTCACCGTCGCCATCCAGATAGTAGGGCTGGCACCCCTCGTCCACCAGGCCGTCGGCATCGTCATCGATTCCGTTGCATATCTCAGTCGGTGGACCGGTGGGGAAAAGGTGGGACACCTCATTGGAAAAGGAGCTCTCGTTTCCGGAAGTGTCGTAGGCGACCACGGCAAAATAGTAGGTTCTTCCCCATGCCTCCGAATCCGGTATGGTGACTGTGCCCCAGGTTTGGTTGCCCACATCGTTTAGCCGATCGTATGCTCCCGGATTTGGGCCGCAGTGGATCCGGTATCCTGCCAGGTCGGTTAATGGGGTCCCGTCATCATTGGTGGCCGGCGCTTGCCAGGTCAGGCTCACATCGGCGCCGATGGCCCAGGATGGCATCCATATCAGGATCATGATGAGGACAAACACAACTATCCGGATGTTGTTCACCTTCCCTCCTTCCCGGTGGCCCCGGGACCAGGCCCCGTTTCAATACTGTTTCTGGAATTCCTTTTCTGTGCTTCGGCCCCTGCCCTCTCCCGGAAAAATGGCTCCCTATTTAACCGCATCTATCCTACGGAGTCTTGCCGGGCCCATAAAAAAACCGTTCAAAATCTACTGGTTAGGATTTGCTGCAGCTTCTGTGGTGCGCGACCGGAAAATGCCGCTACCCTCTGCGACCGATTTGCGCTACCTTGGGAAAGCAAAGGACGTGCCGATAGCAGAGAGGAGTGATCTCCGGGAGATCTTCTGGTTTCGGATCCCACTCATCCGCACCGGGAGAGGGCGGCACGGACAGGAAAATCCCCTTGACAACAAAAAGTAGGCAGGCTAATATTTAGTATTCCTAATTAATAGGCTTTCTAACTAAAGGCCTGCCCATGACCGATCCTATTCACACCATCGCCACCCTTTACCCCAGGCTTATGAGGGCTATGGGCCACCTCAGGGGCGCAGTGGACGAGGGAATGGACCTGACGTACAACCAGTACAAGACCCTCCTTTCCCTGGCGGACCTGGGCCCGTGCACCCTAAACACCCTTAGCCAGGAACTCGGTGTGGCCACCAGCTCCTCGAGCCAGATGGTCGATCGACTGGTGGTTATGGGCCTGGTGCAGCGCTCCCCCGGAGGCGGAGACAGGCGTCAGGTCGAACTGCGGATCACAGCCCAGGGGGAAAAACTTCTTGACGAGATCAAAGAAGGGATCCTTCAACGGTACCGGGAACTCTTCGAACACCTAGGCCCGGCAGAACAGTCCAACCTGGCCGGGGCGATCCACACGCTGGTGCGCATCCTGGAGAGGGCGTCTCGGGGGAGGAAACAGGGCAAATGAATATGGCGTTAAAGAACGACGCCCGAAAGGTGGTGGTCATCGGGGGAGGCATCTCCGGACTCGCAACGGCCTACTTCCTTGTCCGAAAGTCCCTGGCGTCAGGCCGGGACGTCGAGGTCGAACTCCTCGAGAGGGAGAACCGTGTGGGAGGTAAATTTCTCGCCCGGCGGGAGAGCGGCTTTCTGGTGGAGGGAGGCCCCAATGGGTTTCTGGACAGCAAACCCTGGACCCTGGATCTGGCCCGGGACATCGGCCTGGAGGACCGCCTGCTGCCCAGCGACCAGGCCGCTGCCCGAAGATTCATCTTCTCACGGGGCAAACTTCACGAAATGAAGGCCTCCCCGCTGTCCTTCTTTCGATCGAACCTGCTGTCCCTTCCGGGCCGCGTGCGCATCCTCGGGGAACTGTTGGCCCCGGTCACACAGAGCGGGCAGGACACATCCCTGGCCGAATTTGGCCGCCGGAGACTCGGCGGGGAGGTAGTGGATCGAATGCTTGATCCCATGGTGTCGGGGATCTTTGCCGGCGACCCGGAGCGCATGAGCCTCCGGGCATCCTTCCCCCGCATCGCTGAGCTGGAGGAACAATATGGCGGCCTGATACGGGCCATGTTCCGGATCGCCGCTGAAAAGAGGCGCGCCAAGAGATCCGGCGGGGAGGTTGGCGTCTCATCAGGGCCATCCAGACCAGGTGGCGTATTGACATCTTTTAAGGGTGGGGTTTCGGAGCTGACCGACAGGATCGCCGACGAGCTGGGC
>JBFFDD010000130.1:0-7767 GCA_041559575.1 bacterium | reverse complement strand
GAAGAATCTCTGGAGAAACCTCTAAAAAAATATTATGAAACAATCTGCCTGCAGAAATCCTTTTAAACCAATCTTTGGATTTTGGACTAGTCCCTTTTTTCTAATCTCTCCAGCTTCTTAAGGATCTGATCTTTCTCCGACTGCCGCTGATCCAGATCTATCCTCACCCGGCTCTCGTCCAGGGACAGATTTTCCAGCTCCGTGCTGAGCTTGAGGATGGACCTCCTCTCGGCATCCTCCCTCGCCTCTCTCCTCTCCTCCCTTAACACCCGGATATCCTGACGCAGGTCATCGAGCTCCCGGTTGAGGATGGCAATTTTCTCATCAAGCCTCTCGATCCGGGATTCCGGGGGCTCGGTTCGGGAGGCCAGTTTTCTTCTCTCCTCCAGAAGATCATCCCGGTCATCCTCCAGGTCATCGAGATCATCCCTGGCACGGTCCAGTCGATCGTTGATCCTTTCGAGCCTCGATGAGACATACTGCCTCTCCTCCTTCAGGCGCACCTGCAGGTCGATCCGATCCCTCCGATACTTGCGGAGAACATTTCCCAGGTAAAGGATCTCCTCCTCCAACTCAGCGAGGGACAACTTCAGCCGATCCCTCTGTCGGCGCATCATGGCCCCTCTCAGGGCCGCGGCCCGGGCCCTGAACTCATCGACAATCCCCCTCTGTTCATCCGGGCCCAGGGTTACACGGACAACCCGAGTCCCGATTTCCACCTTACCGAAAGCCTCAGCGGACAGGGGGCCGGACCAGAACCGGTTGGGCAGGATCTCAAAGGGGTATATTTCGGTGATAACGACCTCCTGCTCATCGAGAAGGGCGAAGAAGGTATCAGCCGTCAGATTGTCCTGTGACCCCAAAGGCACAGAAACACTTCTGGTCTCCTGGTTGGTAAAATCCACGGACAGGTCACTGAAGCCCTTTAAGCGCCCTTCAAGGCAAAGGGCCTCCACTGGAGAGAGAAATGCGATAAAGATCAATGTCAGGGAGAACAGACGCTTCAAACCAGGCCTCCCTCAGGTGAGCAACGGACCCCGATAGATATAATAATCCGTGGTTTTTGTTTGATGTTCTGGGTTTCTTTTCCCCTGTGTTAGAGTCCGTCAAAATCCGGCAATCGGTCTATTGAACTTCGCCTTCGTCTTGCTCCTTTTTCTTGATTAACTTTGGTTTCATTCCAGACAGGGAAGCGGTCTGGCTCAAGGAGTAGAGAACCGGCACCACGACCAGGGTCAGCAGAGTGGCCACCGCCAGACCGAAGATAACAGCCACAGCCATAGGCCCCCACCACTGGGCCGATTCACCTCCGACCTGGAGGCTGAGGGTCCTGAAATCAAAACTCACTCCAAGAGCCATGGGTGTCAGCCCCAGAATGGTGGTGATGGCTGTGAGCATGACCGGACGGAATCGAACCGTACCGGCCCGGATTAGGGCATCGCTGAGCTCAAGGCCCCTCTGCCTGAGCTTGTTGATGTAGTCGATCAGAACGATGGCGTTGTTGACCACGACGCCGGCCAGTGAAATGACACCGATACCGGTCATTATGATGCCGAAGGGCATGCCGGTGACCATCAGGCCGAAAAATACTCCCATCAGGGAAAGGATCACAGAGGTCAGCACGATGAGGGTCTGACTCAGGGAGTTGAACTGTGTCAGAAGGACCAGAAAGATGAGGAACACGGCACCCACGAAGGCCTTGCTCAGGAAGGCGGAAGCCTTCTGCTGTTCCTCCTGGTCGCCGGCGTAGTTGATGGAGTATCCAGCAGGAAGATTCAGGCTTTCCAGGCGATCCTGGACATCGTTCAGTACCTCGATGGAACTTCGGACAGTGGTGTTGCCCATGATCCTTATCAGCCTATCCTGGTCCAGATGCCGGATGGCTCCGTATCCGGTCCTCATCTCAAGATGGGCTACTGTCGACAGGGGCACAGGATCACCGGCCATTGTCGGTATCAGGAGATTCTCCACCTGTGCCAGCGTTTTCCTGCTTCTCTCCGGCAGCCGGGCCACGATATCGAATTCGTCCTCGCCCTCGCGGTAATCGCCGATCTTCCATCCATTCACGGCGGCCTTGACGGTATTGGAGACCTGGATGGTGGACAGGCCAAGCAGAGATGCCTTCTCCCGATCGACATAGATGGCGATCTCGGGTTTAGCCCGGGAAAGGTCGTCCTCTACATCCACCAGCCCTGGAACGTCCTCAATAAGATTCTTGGCCCTCTCCACCAGAGAGCTCAGGATCACCACATCCTCTCCCCTGATCTCGATCTCCACCGGAGCGCCCACCGGAGGCCCCATCCTCTCCTTTTCCACCTTTATTTCCGCTCCTGAAAGATTGCGAAGGGCCTCCCTGATGCGATCGACCACCACCGTCGAACTCTCTTTGCGTTCCTCCCGCTCGACGAATTGGACCGAGACCCTTCCTTTGTTGGACTCCGATCCGCTTCCCTCCCAGTCTTTGCTCACGCCGACCTCGCCGATGATAAATTTGAGGTCACTCTGGGAAGAGACGATCGTTTCCACCTCACGTGCCAGTTCGTCACTTGTGTCAAGGTTTGTTCCCTCCGGTGCCTCGATCTGGACAATGGCCCGGTTAGGATCCGTTTCCGGAAAGAGTTCCACCTTCGGATCAAGACTGAAATACGCTCCGATGATGACTATCAGAAGGACGAAAGCCAAAAGGGTGACCAGCAAACGGTGGCGAAGGGCAAGGGCCAGAATGTATCCGTAGGCGCGAATGACCATCGTGCTCTCGTCCCCTTTGGGTTCTTTTCGGGGGGTCGCACGCAGATAGGTTGCACAGACCACCGGATTGATGACCAGAGCCACGAAGAGAGAGGCCGAAAGGACGACAATAAGTGTTTTGGGCAGAAAGCTCATGAATTCGCCCATAATATCCGGCCAGAAAAGCATGGGACTGAAGGCACAAAGGGTGGTAACGGTCGAGGCGATCACCGGCCAGCCCACTTCGGCGGCAGCCGTCCTGGCAGCCTCCACCCGGTCCAATCCCTCCTCCATGTGCCGGTAGATATTCTCCACAATGACAATGGCGTTGTCCACCAGCATGCCCAGGGCCAGGATCAGGGAAAACAGAACCACCATGTTAAGGGTGATCCCCAGGGCGTGGAGAACGGCGAAGGATATGAGCATGGAGAAAGGTATGGCCAGGGCCACGAAAAGGGCGCTCCTCACACCTAAAAACAGAAACAGAACGGCCAGGACAAGGACCAGGCCGGTGAGGATGCTGTTCTCAAGCTCCCTTACCATCCGCCGGATATCCTTGGATTCGTTGAGGGTCACCGACAGCTTCACACCCGCGGGAAGGTAGGGTTTAACACCCTCAAGCAGCGTAAAGACCCGGTCGGAGACCTCGATGATGTTCTCTCCGGTGCGCTTCTTAACAGCGAGGGTCACACTTTCCTGATTGTTAATACGGGCATAACTACTGGCGTCCTCGAAGGTGTCCCTGATTGTGGCCACGTCCTTGAGGTAGATGGGCCTGCCGTCACGGGCCACGAGTACCAGGCTGTTGATCTCCCGCGGGTCGGTAAACTCCCCGGGAATGCGGAGCATGTATTTTCCCTCACCGAGGTCAATGCTTCCGCCCGGGACATTGACATTCTCCTTCTGGACCAGAGCCAGGATCTCGTTGAAGCTCAGTCGGTAAGCGGCCATGCGGTCGGGATCGAATTCCACCCTGATCTCCCGATCTCGAACCCCCGTTACATCCACATCAAGAACACCCTGGATCTCCTCGATCCGATCCTCCAGCCGCTCGGCGATCTTCTTCAAAACCCGTTCACCCAGATCCCCCGAGACAGCGACCATCAGGACGGGAAATTCGGAAAGGTTGATCTCGATAACCGCCGGATCGTTCTCCAGGTCTCCCGGCAGATCCCCCTTGGCCTGGTCGACCTTGTCACGGACCTTCTGGAGGGCGTCGTCGATATCGATATCGGGAAGAAACTCCACCGTCACCATGGACGCGCCTTCCGCGCTTACAGAGCGTATCTCCTTGACATCGTCGACGCTCCTGAGCTTTCGCTCCAGCGGTATGGTGATGAGATTCTCCACGTCCTCCGAAGCGGCGCCCTCGTAGGTCGTCTGTACGAGGATCATCGGTATGGTGATGTCAGGGTTGGATTCACGTGGAAGGGTAGAGTAGCTGAACAGGCCGACGATCAGGATTATGACCATAAGGGCGAAAACGGTGCTCCGTCGGGCGATAGCTGCGTTGGAGATGAGCATAAGTCCTTTTCCCTCTCACCCGGATCCGAGAGAAAGTCGCCGTGGGAGCGAAATAATCCTGTTAATCGCTCGGGGCCGGTTTATGAGCCTGATGGGTCTCAGGCCCGGTTTAGAGCTGACCGTTCTTAACCAACCTGACGGGACCTCCGTCGGTCAGGAGCTGTTGACCCTTGACAACCAGATCCTCCCCGACCTGGATACCCCCGTGGATAACCGCCTTGCCCTCGACGATCGGACCCAGGTGCACCAACCTCCTGACGGCCATCCCGTTCTCGACCACGAATATAAACTTGTCGCCTTCCCTGTCCACGATGGCGTAAAGTGGGATCGCGATAACGTCATTGAGAATCCGCCTGATAAACCGAACCCGAACGATCATCCCCGGGCGGTACCACATGTCACGATTGTCCATTTCTATCTTTGTGGGGTAGGTCCGGGTCATGTCATCCGCCCGGTATGTGACGTGGATCACTTTACCCGGCCGTCCTATCCCGGCGGCCCCCTTGACCTCCGCCGGGAGGACGGTCACTTTCTGGCCAACCCTCGTCGCGGTTACATCTTTCTCAGGGACGTCCACGATGACTTTTAACCGGTCGACCTGGACCACGACGGCAGCCGGTGTGCCGATATTGCCGAACTCCCCGCGGTCAACCAGCAGTCGGTCCAGGATGCCGTCGATAGGACTGACCAATGTGCTCTTTTCGAGGGCGATCCTGGATTGGGTGAGGCTCGCTTTGGCTGATTCGAACGTGAGCCGGGCGTCGTCATACTGCTTCTGACTGACGAGTTCCTCCCGGAGAAGCTGTTCAACCCTTTCCAGGTGTTTCTTCTTCAGATCATATTCGGTCTGGTTCTTGTCGTGCTGGCTCTTGAGGGTTTCGGGGTCGATTCGCAGAATCGCCTCACCTTTCTTGAGACGCTCGCCCTCCCGTGGCCCGATCCATCTGATGGGACCGGACTGTTCCAGGGACAGGGTCAGGTCCTCCCATGCCTCGATGTTCCCCGGCAAGGTGAAGACCTCCTCCACATCTTCAGTAGTTATCCGATGAACAACAACGTTGGTCGGCCTGGCCGATCCCTCCACCTGGGTCGTGGCCGGTTCGATTGCCTCACTGTTGCCGCCCTTCCCGCATCCCGGCACATGGATCATCAGGAACACCAAGGTGATCGCACCGATGATCCAACGATTGCTTACCCGCATGATATCATGCCTCCTTCTGAGGAATATCATCTCTCCGGCCTCTCCTCGATGACGACAATATCGAGAACATCTGGAGACAACCTGCCTATGGAAAACAGGAGGTCTGCCTTGGCTATTCTGGTGTCGTACCTGTGGATGACCGCCTGATTTTCCGCACTGGAAAGGCCTCCCTGTGCCACCAGGACATCGAGGTTGGTCGCGTCTCCGAGTTCGAACCGGATCCTCTCCAACCGGAAGTTCTCGCGGGCATTCTCGAGGCTGGTCTCCACCAGCTCATTTTGAGCCATGAGGGTCTGAATCTCCCTGAACGCCTCCTCCACCGCGTAGGAGATCTCTTTAGCCTGCTTTTCGTAGGCCTGCTCCGCCTGACGGACCCGTGAATAGGCTTCCTGAGTCTGATATTTCACCAGGCCGCCCTGGTAGAAGGGCCATTTGACAGTGAGGGTGACCTGGTTTTCGGGGGCAAAGGGGGAGACGTCCGAATATTCCGTGACCGAGGCCGACAGGTCCACCTCGGGCCGTCCACGGGTGGCGGATTCCTTCGCCTGCTGAGCGGACACACCAACCAGTTCACTGCCCTGAAGGAGGTCCTGGCGCTCTTCCATGGCAATGCCGATAAGATCCTCAAGGTCTGCTGACGGTACGTCGACATCTCTTGGCGGGGATACTTTGATCCTGTCTTTCAGGCCGATGAGATCACCCAGGCGTCTTTGAGCGAGGACAAGGTTCTTCTCGGCATCTACCCTGTCCTTCCGGGCGGTGGCCAGCGCGACCTTGGCCGAAAGGACATCCGTCTTGGCTGCCTCGCCAACCTCGAATTTGGCCCTCGCTGACCGCAGTTGTTCCGAAACCCTCTCGATCCGCTCATCCTCGAGTTGAAGGAGATCCCCCGCGGCCAGAACAGCGTAACTTCTCATCAACAGTTCCATGAGGATACTCTGCCGTGCGAAGGCAAGACCGTATTCCGCAGCGGCAATAGTCATTTTTGCCCCTTTCAGGGCGATGAAAGCCCGTCCCCCGCTGTAGATCGATTGGGATAAGGAGACTCCATAGGATTCGTTTTCCACTTCGAGATCCCCCGCGAAATGGAGTCTTGAATACCCGGCGCTGGCTGTCAGCTCGGGGAGCAGGATCGAATAGGCCTGTTTCTTCAGGAGTCTTCCCTGAACCAGATCCTCCTGGGCGATCCGGATGTCCTCGTTGTTCTGCAGGGCCAGATGATAGGCTTCCTGGAGGGTTAGAACCTGCTGGTCCGTTGCCGACAGGGATACAGCCGGGGCAGCGAGAAGAAGGGCAAGAATGGTGTTTGTGACCAAGCCTCTCAACAGCCTACCCCCCGCACAAGGGCACCGTCCAGAAATCGTCGGGTCAACCACTGTGCCTCTTTTCTGGCCTCAAGCTCCTCCCCGAAACAGCAGATCCTGACAACCGTTCCGTTAATACAGCCCAGAAACATGGAGGACAGACGATCAGGATCATCCTCGATGATCTTGCCGTCTTTCATGGCTTCTGAGATCACAACGTTGATGCCCTCCATCACCTGTTTTCGTTTCTTGAAAAAGTGCTCCATGACCTCGTGGCGTTCAAGACCCTTCTCCATAATGATGAGCAGCCATGGATGACTGGATTCGGCGTGGAAACGGAGGATGACTTCGGCGATTCCCGTCAGCCTTTCCTCGATATCTGCCGTCCCTTGCCCGATGGCCTGGATCTCACTGATGATCTGGTCTCCCAGCATCTCCATCAGGGCCCGAAAGATCTCCTCCTTGCTCCTGTAGTGAAGGTAGAAGGATCCCTTGGCCATGCCGGCTCTATGGGCAATGGATTCAATGGTCGTCCCGTCGTATCCGACCTGGGCGAAAAGGTCCTTAGCGGCATCGAGAAGCGCCTGCTTCCGGACTTCCCTCTCCATCTCCTTCATGGACCCACTGGATATATTGTATCTGGACATGTAAAACCCCCACACTTATGACTGGCGGGTCATATTATGACCGAACGGTCAATTTGTCAAGGCTTATTGTGAAAGAAAATGCCAGCCAGGCGAAGCCGCGCGGGAAAGTAAGGTTGTGGTCACCGATTATCGGTTGAAGTATACTGGGGCCTGGGACTGTACACGTTGATGGATTCGATGAAAGGCGGAGGTATTTATGGATGACATGATCCTAGATCGTTTGACGGACGATTCCGGTTTTTTTCTTGTTCCCGAGAAGGAGATCGCTTCATTTCAATCCCGGTTTCAAAAGATCAGGTTGATCGAAACCAAGACCTTCGGCCTCTGTCTTCTTCTTGACGGAAAGGTCCAGTCCACCGAGGCG
>JBFFDD010000129.1:0-7793 GCA_041559575.1 bacterium | reverse complement strand
GCCCAGGTCGGCCACCAGCCCCTCCAATGATCCGAGGGCCTCGGTGATCCCGAAGGTCGCGTCGGTGATCGTGCCCAACGAGGCCACAATCTCCTTGCTGGCCTTCTGCTCCCCTTCCATGGCATCACGGATTATTCTGGAGAATTCCTGGGTGCTTGTCACCGCCTCTGTAATGACGGCGCTTTCCCTGGCCTGCTCACCGGTGCTCTGTTTCAGGCTGCGGGATGTCTCCCGTATCCTTTCAGCGGATTGGACGATGAGATCCTGCCCCTTCTTCTGCTCCTCCACGGCCTCCTGGATCTTCACCACCTCCTCGAGGTTCCTGGTAACCACCTGAAGGATTTCGCGGATGTTCATGACCTGCCCACCGGCCGCCTCGGCGATCTCCCGCGCCCGACTGGCCGAGTTCGAAGAGCTCTCCTCGATCTCCGTGAAGGCCTCCCCGGCGTATTCCGTAGACTCGATGCTCTGCTCCGCGCCCTCGACGATCTGGCCCATCATCTCCACGGCATCGGCCACCTCCTTGCGAACGCCCCTGATGACCTCCTCGACCCGCTTGATACTGGCTGTCGTGGTCGCTGACAGGCTCCCGACCTCTTCGGCCACCACAGCGAATCCCTTTCCGTGTTCTCCGGCCTGGGCGGCGATGATGGAAGCGTTGATAGCCAGAAGGCTCGTCTGGTCAGCCACGTCGTTGATCACCTCGAGGATCTCCCCGATGCTGTCGGATTTCTGACCCAGGGAATGGATCACCCTGCTGTAGTTCTCGATCATCTCCCGGTTGCGGCGGGTGACATCGATCGCGGTCTTGAGGGCTCCTGACCCCCTGTCCCTGGCCAACTCGGTAACCTGTTCGGCCAGTTTCATCGATTCCTGGGCGTGTTTCCCGACTTCCTCGCTGGACGACGCCAGGTTCTTCATCGTCTGGGCGGTTTCCTCGGAGGTGGCCGACAGTGAATTGAGAAGCTCCACGTTCTGGGACACCGTGGCGCTCATCTGGACCAGCGAGGAGGTGATCGTCTCCACCTCCTCGGACATACCATCGGCAAATCCCGACACCTCCTCGATGGAGGATCTCATCTCCAGGGTCGAGGAGGACGATTCGTCCAGGGCTTCTGCAAGCTTATTGAACTGAGCGCCGACATCCTCCACCAAAGCATCCATCTTCCGGATGGAACTCTCCACGTCGCCGACCACCTTGCTCTGCATGGAGGAGGATTTGGAAACCTCTCCCGTATAGTGTTCCACGCTGTGGGCCACCTCGGCTACCTTGAGCACCGTTTGCTGGATCTCGGCAACGGTGCGCCGAAGGCTCTTTAACATAAATTCGAGGGCATTGGACAGGGCACCGATCTCGTCGTCCGAAGACCGTCCGATCTCCCTGGTCAGGTCGCCACTTCCTACCGCCTCGGACACCTCGATCAGCTCCCGAAGGGGTCTGGACAGCGCCCGATGCATGACCAGCGCCAGAAGAACAGCCAACAGAAACCCGAAGGCACCGAGCAGGGTCATGTTTCTCCTCGTTTCCTGCCCGCGCTGGAGCATCTGAGTTTCGATCTCATTGACCTCCTGACGGATGCGGTCCTTCAACCCCCTGATAATTCCGTGGGCCTCGGTTTCAATCTCCAGCAGGGTTCTCTCCCAGGAACGCACACCCTCTCCGGTCCTTCTGAGACTGAGTTCCTGGGAGTAGGCCGCCATGGAAGCCCGATACTCCTTGAGTTTGAGCACAAAGGCGCTCATCGCCTCCAGATCATCCCCATGGTGGAAGGTCTCCATGGCGGTCTCGGATTCCTCGATAAGCGTCTTGATCTCCCCCAGGATCTCGGCCGGGTTTTCCAGTTCCTCTACCACGAAGGAGGTCAGTTTGCCGCGAACCACCACAAACTTACTCAGGAGGTCATCCACCTGGTAGAATTTGGCCCAATGTTCCCGGCTGATATCCCGAAGCCCGCCCTCAACCCGAACAACCGCCGAGTAGCCGAAAAGGGTCAGAAAAGCGATGATGGCCACCAGGGATCCCAGGGTCAGGAACCGGATCTGGCGGATGGAGAGGGATTTTTTCGTCATAGGCTTTGGGGGTAAACGCCGCAGGACGATCTATCGGAATTTAAGATACAGAGGATCGGAGATCCTCCCCTGGCCGTAGGGATGGGGTTTCGACTCATCCACCTCCTCGCCATACAGTCCGGCGATGGAGATCCCGAACAGGTAGGTTTTTCCGGTGGAGGGCTCGAACTGGACGTCGTCGGTGTACCCGGTTTTGAGCTTCCTGCCGAACTCGACGGTCCACTCGCCCCGCTTCCAGACGCCCTTCGTTGGGACGTCGGCCTTACTGCCTTCCGGGACCTGGGACGTGTACTGATCCTGCACGTCGCCCTGATAATCGGTCAGGATCCGCTTCTTCTGGGCCGACTTGCCCTTGTCACCGAGCCTCAGGAGATAACGCTGCTTGCCGCTCGCGCTGACGAGGGATTTACTCTTCTTGCCCGCCTCGGAAGAGAGAACATGCATTTTATCGTCCGCGAAACCGGCCGGGTCGGTTCGGTTGGCCTTCCAATACCAGACGTCAGCGGTGTAATCATCGTCCGAGAAGTTCGACAGGTTCACCTTTTGCCCCGACATGCTCCATTTAAAGGCAAAGGTGTCCTCACGCTGAGGGCCGATCTGATACACCTCAAGGTCCTTGTTCCAGACCCATGGCTTGTGAAGCCTGTTCTCTTCCGGGTCGGGAAACCGCACCATGAAGAAGATGGAGTCGTCCGTGTAGACCGCTTTGAGGGTGATGTCGACCCCCAGCCGCCTGTCCCTGATGGTGTAGGGTTGGGAGTTGCCCCAGGCAGCATCCCCATCGGCGCCATCGATAGCCGGGGCCGCACTGACCTTGGCTACGGTGATGGTGTGGGCCGCAAAGAGCAGGCCGGGGGTGAAGATCATGGTAAAAAGGGCGGTGAACAGCAGAAGGTTTCGAAAAAACATGGCATCCTCCTTCTTTTACCCACCCCGATGAAACAGAATTGATCAACTTAAACTGCAAAAGATACAGAAAATACCTACTTCTGCGCCGAACAATACAACAATATGACAACAAAAACAACCTTTTTTAACAAAATAGACAAAGGCGTTCAGGCGGTGGACACTCGCACTGGCTTTTCATCTCCCGGGCCCAAAGGGTAAGCCGCAGCAATCGGCTGACTTGACATTGACCGACCGGTCGGTCAAAATAATACGTGGAGACAGAATTCAGAATTCAGGAGATACAGAGATTGGAGATTAGATCATTGGAGCATTAGAGGGGATTGAAAAAACCAATCCGTGATTTCTAGTTTCCAATCCCTATTTTCCACTCCTGACGGGAGAAATCTATGCCCCCCAAAATAGTCGACAGGGAATCAAGGAGACGCCAGATCGCCGCTGCAGCCATGTCCCTGTTTTCGGAATCGGGCTTCGAGGCCACCTCCATGAACCAGGTGGCCCGGGCGGCCGGCATCGGCAAGGGGACTATCTACGAGTATTTCCGGTCCAAGGACGAACTTATCGCCGCATCGATCCAGATCTGGGTCGGGGAGATGATGGAGGGTATCGGTTCGGCTGTCGGGGGGGTCGTCCATCCCGAGGAGCGTCTTCGGACCTTTGTTCAGGCCTCAGTGCAGGCCTTCATGGCCGATGATTCCACCATGAAAACGGCGGTGGCCGTGTTCCAGACTGTCCTGAGCAACATCGAAAGCCCGACCTTTTCCGAGGGGATTCAGGACGCCTTCGAGGGCATATGGAGTACCATTGTCGACATTATCATGGAGGGCAACACCGAGGGCGTGTTCCACATCAGGGACGAAAGCGAGGCGGAGAGGATCGCTATCAATCTGGCCGCCTTCCTGGACGGCATCTTCCTTCACCACCTGATCACCGGCAAGCGCTTCGATCTCCTCGAGCAGGTCAATCACTACATGGAGTATCTGCTGGAAACGCACATGAAAAGGGGGAAATAGAGATTGGAAAATAGAGATTGGAAAATAGAGATTGGAGAATAGAGATTGGAGAATAGAGATTGGAGAATGGAAAGGTTTTATGAAGGATGAATAGGAGAAGGAAGGCAAAAGGCTGGCTGATTCCCCCTTCCGTCTGAATGCCTGGCATTGTGAGGATGACAATATGAAAACCCGTATCACGGCAAACCGCATATTTGGCCACTTATCATTATCAGTCCTGGTAGTGGTTGTCCTGCTTCCTGTTCGGGCTGGGGCGGTGACGGCCAAGGAGATCCTCGAGCGGGTGGATGATCTGTGGCGCGGCGAATCCAGTTATGCCGAGATGGCCATGGAAGTGGTCACCGAGAATTGGGAACGGTCACTGACCGTCCGGGCATGGTCCCTGGGAAAGGATTACTCCCTCCTGACCATCACCTACCCTCCCAAGGAAAGAGGGGTCGCCACCCTGAAGACGGCGGATGAGATCTGGAACTACCTGCCCCGGGTCAACCGGGTGATCAAGGTCCCCACATCCATGATGATGGCCGGTTGGATGGGCAGCCACTTTACCAACGATGATCTGGTCAAGGAGAGCCGGATGTCCGAGGACTACGATGTGGAGGTCACCTTCGAGGGAAACAGGGACGGCATGGTGGTCTACGAACTGACCCTGATCCCGAAACCGGACGCCCCGGTGGTGTGGGGCAAGATCGTCATCACGGTCCAGAAAGAGGAACTGTTTCCCATCCGGTCCATCTACTATGACGAGGAGGGTTCCCTGGCCCGGACCATGACCTTCACCGAGGTAAAAATCCTCGGTGGGCGCAGGCTGCCGTCCCAGCTGATCCTCACCCCGGCTGACAAACCCGAGGAAAGAACCGTGATCCGTTACTCGGCAATGGAGTTCGGCCTTGGTCTCAAGGAGGATTTCTTCTCTATCCGCAATCTGTCGAGGAGGGACCTGGCCCAGTGACCCTGATCAAGATGGCGTGGCGGAACCTGTGGAGGAACCCCCGCCGGACCCTTATAACGGTCTTCTCCATGGCCTTCGGGTTGACGATGATGATCGTCTCATACAGCCTGATGGAAGGCATGTTCGACCAGATGGTCCGATACGCCACAGTGCTCGGCTCGGGGCATATCCAGGTTCACCACCCGGAGTACCGGGAGGATCGATCGCTGTACGACACTATCGGTGACCCTGGCAGCATCCTCGAATCCATTGACAGGACAGGGGTCGGCAACGCATCGCCCAGATCCTTCGCCACCGCACTGATCAGCTCAGGACCCCAGTCAGCAGGGGGCATGCTGTGGGGTATCGATCCGGCCAGCGAGGTGAACGTCACCGAGATGCACCGGCACCTCGAACACGGGACCTTCCTGTCCCCCCTGGGAACCGGGGAGGTGGTTATCGGCCGGAACCTGGCCAAGACCCTGTCGGTGGAACCTGGAGATGAGATCATCGTCCTTACCCAGGCCGCCGACGGCTCCCTGGGCAACGACATCTACACTGTGGCCGGGATCCTCAAGAGCGTTGGGGAGGCCGTCGACCGCGGCGGCGTCATCATGAACATCATGGACCTGGACCACCTCCTCGTCCTGAACGGCCGCATCCATGAGGTGGCCGTCAGGCTTGAAAGTCCGGGCAGGCTCGAGGAGGGGACCGAGGCGATATCCCGGGCCCTGGCCTCAACCGGCCTGGAGGTCAAGAACTGGAGAAAGCTGTTCCCGGAACTGGACGAGTATCTGAGACTCAGCGACACCAGCACCTGGATCGTCCTGGTCATCATCTTCGCCGTGGCCTCCCTTGGGATAATGAACACCCAGCTCATGGCTCTGTTTGAAAGGACAAGGGAGATCGGGGTCATGCGGGCCCTGGGCCTTGGGCCCCTTTCCGTGGCGGTGCTGGTGTTTCTGGAGACGATATTCTTGACCCTGTTCGCCGCAGGAGCGGGGGGCATCCTGGGGTCTTTTTGGGCCGCCTACCTGCAGAGCCACGGGTGGGATCTGCGGAGCGTCGGTGGCAGCTTCGCTTTCGTCGGCGTGACCTTCGATCCCTACCTCAAGGCAACTCTGACGGTTCACGTGGTCACCGAATCGATCGCCATCATGATCATCGTCGCCATGGTGGCCACCATCTACCCCCTGTTCAGGTCCACCCGCATCACCCCGGTGGACGCTATCGGGAGGGGACGATGATGGTCGTCAAACTCGCTGCCAGGAACCTCCGCCGGCATTTCCGGAGGACCCTGATAACCACGATCGGGATAGCCCTGGGCACAGCCCTGTCCCTGTTTTCCATTGGACTCGGGGACGGAGGCCACCTCCAGATGATCGAGAACGGGGTACGCATCGGGCAGGGCCACCTGACGGTACAGAGGCAAAGCTACCTGGAATCCCCATCCACAGCAAAATTCCTGGCCGATCCCGAACCGTTCCTGACCGTCCTGGAAAAACACCCTGGCATCCGATCCGTCTACCCCCGGATCAGGGGAGAGGGGATGCTGGCCTCGGCCTACGCCGCCGAGGGGGTTCAATTCCAGGGGATCGACCCCATGCGCGAGGGAGAGGCCGACCTGTTCAGGGACAGCCTCGCAGAGGGGGACTTCCTGCCCTCATCCGACGGTGCTCACATCTATATCGGCCAGAAACTGGCTGATAGGCTGAAACTGAAGGTGGGACGCAAGACCGTCCTTACCTTCCAGGACTCAGCCGGGGAGATCACCAGCACCCTTCTGCGGGTGAGCGGAATCTTTCGCAGTGGATCCTCATCCATTGACGGGGCCATCTGCCTCATCCCCATCGCCACCCTCCAGGGAGCGCTTGGTATGGGGCGGGGGGTAACATCCCTGGCCATCTATCTGGAGAACCCTTTCGCACAGGAGGCGGTGTACCGGGAACTGGTAAAAAGCCTTCCGGCTGGCTCAGCGGGCCTCTACCACTGGCAGACCCTTCAGCCCGACCTCCGGGATTATGTGGTTCTCGACGACGTTTTCGGTTACCTGATCTACGCCATTATCCTGTTCATCCTGGCCATCGGGGTCCTCAACACGGTGCTCATGTCGGTCATGGAGCGCAAACGAGAGATCGGGATACTCACGGCCATAGGCATGGGAGGGGGATCGGTGTTGAGGATGGTTTTGCTGGAGACCGCCCTGATCACCCTCATCGGCATCGCCGGAGGCCTTGTCCTGGGCCTGGCCGTCAACTGGTACTTTTCCGTCTACGGTCTGGACCTCACCTCCTTCTCCACCGAGGGGTGGGACCTGGCCGGGACCGTCGTGGATCCGATCATGAGGTCCAAGCTCCGGCCTCACAGGGTGGCCCAACTGTGCGCCGCGGTCTTCCTGCTAAGTGTGACCATGGGGATCTACCCTGCGGTGAAGGCCGCCAGGACCGAGCCGGTGGAGGCGATGGAGAAACCGTGAAAGCAGCTGAAAGTGGAAAGTAGAAAGGGAAAAGAGGAATGGTAAACGCAGTTCTCAGAGATAAGTGCTCAGTGATAAGTGAAATGCGCTCTAACTTATGACCTATCTCTTAACACTCAGGACTTTTTGACCATTATCCTTTAACCTTTCACCTTTTTACCGGGGAGTAAAGCCATGCCGATCATCCGGACAGAGAACCTGAGCCGTGTCTACCGGGAGAACTCCATCGAGGTCAAGGCCCTGACCGACGTCAACCTGAAGATCAAGCGGGGGGACTTCGCGGTCCTCGCCGGGCCCTCGGGTTCCGGCAAGACCACCCTGTTGAACCTTCTGGGGGCCTTGGATAAACCGACATCCGGCAAGGTCTGGCTGCAAGACCGGGAGATCACCAACCTGT
>JBFFDD010000128.1:0-7798 GCA_041559575.1 bacterium | reverse complement strand
GGGCGATTCTGGATAAGGCCGGCTTCGAGAGGATACAGGTGGCGGCGGTGGAGGCTATCGGAGAGATCGGGGGGGCGCGCGCCGCGGCCGTTCTGACGGAGAGGAGAAGCAGGCTTTCCGGCGAGGCCCTGAGGGCGGCGGAGGATGCGCTGAGAAAGCTCAAATCCAGGGAGGACCGTGTTGACGAATGATTCCAGACAGGTTGAACGGTGTCGAGGTGTGGTCAAATTCTTGGACAACACGGTGAAGAACATCGCCCTCTACCCGTCCTCCCACCCCTCGGTCAGGGGGGTGGCCAAAAGGATGCTTGATCACCTTATGGGGATCCTGGCCCAGAAGGAGGAGGTTCTGATGGGGGTCATCAATGGTGTTCTGTACGTGGATGAATACCTCTTCTATGAGACCACCCCCTACTCCGACAATGTCCTCGGCCTGATGAACCTTTTCGAGGTGGACGACATCGTATTTACCGGGGAGGTCGGCGAGGAGGATATCCTGGCCTTGGCAGAGATCATGAGGGGCAAGGAACAGAGCCGTGAAGGGTTCCTGGGGCAATTGGCCGAGAGGGGCATTACCCACATCGGACTGAAGAGTTTCCGGATGGGTAAGGGTGAAAGCGGCGATCTGCCCACCAAGGGTCTCGAGTCCTACAAGGACGCCATCTCCACCATGCACGGTCTTTTCGGGGAGATCCGGACGGGTAAATTGCCGCCCCTGAGAGAGGCCGAACATCTGGTGGAGGGCTTTATCGACAGGTTGAAGACCAACCGCACAAGCCTCATGCTCCTTTCCAGTCTCAAGGGCTACGATGTTTACACCTACCAGCACTGCGTCAACGTGGGCATCCTGGCCCTTCTTCTTGCCGAGGCGGAGGGCCTGGACGATCAGGCCGCCAAGCATGCCGCCCTGGCCGGAATGATGCATGACATCGGAAAGGTCAAGGTCCCCCCGGATATCCTCAATAAGGCAGGGAGCTTGACGCAGCGGGAGTGGGAGGCCATCAAGACCCACCCGGTCCATTCGGCTGAAGTGGTGCGCGGGATGGGCGGCGTGGAGGATATCGCCCTGGCTGTCGAGGGTCATCATATGCACCACGATGGGTCGGGGTACCCGGTGACATCCGGGTCCGGTGGGCCATCGGATATCGCGCGGCTGGTATCGGTGGTGGATAACTACGATGCCATCACCACGGTGAGATCCTATAAGAGACCGATGAATCCGGTAGAGGCGCTGGCTTTTCTGGAAAAGGGAAGGGGGCATCAGTTTGACCCGCATCATGTGGACGCCCTGGTCGCAATGGTAGGTGCCTATCCCCCGGGGGTTATGGTCAGGCTGAGCAGTAACGAGATCGGCATGGTCACCGATGCCGGGCAGAAGAAGGGGAAACCTGTGGTCAAGATGATTCTGGACAGCAGCAACCGTCCCTACGACAACCAATGGGATCTGGACCTGTCAACCAGTGAGGCCCAGGGAAGAGTGGTGGCCGCTGTGGTCGATCCGGCTGTTCACAATCTGGAGGTGCCGTCAACGGTATCCTAAGATTTCCAGGATTCCGCCTGGGTTGGATGGAGGTTGCCCAGGGCCTCCGCGGCTTTGGATCGCAGGAACGGGTCCTTGGATTCACTCAGCACACTTATCAGGTGCGGTTCCGCCCTGGGGTCCCCGTTTCGGCCCAGGGCTTCGGCGGCGGTGGAGGCGGTTTCCGTGTCCGGATCGGCCAGGTAAGGCAGGATAAATTCGGTGACCCTCGGGTCCATGTAGAAGGACAGGGTATCGATCGCGCCCTGGACCACTGAGATCTCGGGGTCGTCCAGACAGGCGAAAAGGGGTATAAGGGCTCTTTCGGGAGTCCTCGCCTGGAGAGCCTTGACGGTGGCGACACGAATATCCTGATTCTGGTCCTGCAGGAAGGACAGCATGCTGTCAACGGCTTCAGGTGTGTTCAGGTAAGCCAGAAAGTGGATGGCCCTGATCCTGACGGGGGTCTCTCCGGCTCTTGCCGTCTCGACGATGTCGTGCAGCCTCTCCAGGCCCTCCACACGGTCCAGCGCCCGAGAGGCCGCCGACCTGACCATCTCCTCAGGGTCCTGGAGGGACTGAGCAAGCGCCTTTTTTCTGTCGTTGATCGCCATGGGGCCTTTCCCGGTCTCTTGCCCCCCGGAAAGGGGGACAAGGGAATTTGAGATATATTGAAGGACATTATGAGAATAAGGAGGTGCCGGTGTCAAGAAGAGACGGAGGATTTTATCTCATCACATGCCTGATCGCAGCTGCCCTGATCCTGGGCGGCGCCCGGCAGGTTCCGGCAGCTGCGGTAACCGGAGCCCCGGTCGACGGGGACTGGCTCATTCAGCGGCTGTCGGCTGAACCGGCCACCCTCAACCCTGTCACCGCCACCGATGTCTACGAGTCCACCGTAAACGGTTCCATTTACGAGAGCCTGGTCGAGAGAGATAACAGGACCCTGGAGCTGGTGCCCTTGCTGGCCGAATCCTGGGAGGTCTCAGAGGATCGGTTGAGTTACCTTTTCACCCTGAAAAAGGGGTTGACCTGGCAGGACGGAAAGCCCCTTACCAGCAGGGATGTGGTCTTCACCTTCGACATCGTGAGGGACCCCGCGGTAGATGCCCCGCATCTGAGGAATTACTATCGCAACCTGAAGGACGTTAAGGCCCTCGACGAACATAGGGTTCGCTTCACCTTCTCTGAACCCTACTTCAAATCCCTGGAGATGATCGGCGGTATGAGCATCATGCCTGAACACATATTTGCGGAGGGTGACTTCAACACCCATCCTGCCGGCAGGAAGCCACTCGGTTCCGGACCATACCGTTTCGTCAGGTGGGAAACAGGCAAGGAGATCGTGCTGGAGAGGAACGAGAAATACTGGGGCGAGAAGCCCCATCTGAAAAGAGTGATCTTCAAGATCATCACCGACGAAACGGTCGCCCTCCAGGTCCTCAAAAGAGGAGAACTGGATTTTATGGGCTTGACCCCCGTCCAGTGGACGCGTCAGACCAGGGCCAGAAAATTCACCAGGGATTTTGACAAGCACTCCTATTACAGACCCGGTTACAGCTTTATCGGATGGAACCTGAGGAGGCCGTTTTTTTCCGATAAACGGGTAAGAAGAGCGCTGACCATGGTTCTGGACAGGGACTCTATTCTGAAGAACCTCCGATATGGTCTGGGTCGGGTGGTAACCGGTAACTTTTTCTTCGAGAGCAGGGATTACGACAAGGACATCCAACCCTGGCCTTACGATCCGGCCGCCGCATCCCGGCTCCTTGATGAGGCCGGCTGGGTCGATTCGGACGGCGACGGGATCAGGGACAAGGATGGCATGGCCTTCCGCTTCGAATTCACCATGACCTCCGGGAGTCAGTTCGCCGAGCAGATGTCCACTATCCTCAAGGAGGAGCTTGCCAAGGTTGGGGTGGAGATGACGATCCGCCCCCTGGAGTGGGCTCTGTTCACCAAAATGCTCGACGACCGAACCTTTGACGCGGTGATCATGGGTTGGAGCCTGCCCGTGGAGGCGGACCCTTTCCAGGTCTGGCATTCCTCGCAGACCGAGAGCGGATCCAACTTCATCGGTTTTGCGAACGGGGAGGCGGATCGCATCATAGAGGAGGCCCGCGTTACCTTCGACAAAGACCGGAGGGTTGAACTTTACCAGCGGTTCCACGCCATCCTTCACGAGGAGCAGCCTTACACTTTTCTGTTCGTCAACAAGAGTCTTGTGGCGGTGAGCGCGAGGTTCGAGAACGTTGTCGTCTATCCTCTGGGACTAGACTCCACCGAATGGTGGGTTCCGCTGAAGGCGCAGAAGTACCGATGACCTGAAGATCGTATCGGGGTGTCGGCGTATCGGAATATCGGTGCGAATGCTGTTTTCTTCATTAGGCTGTCGAATATGCCTGAGGAAATAAGAATGTTTGAGCAAAAATACTCTCCAAAAGGTCATGGAGCTTTGTTTTTAGAGACCCCGTTACCCCGCCACTCCGCTACCCCGAAACGATAGAGAAACCGTGACCCTCCGCGACTACCTCCTGCGCCGCCTGCTTCTCATCATCCCTACATTTCTGGGGATCACCCTGATAACCTTCGTGGTCATCCAGCTGGCCCCGGGCAACCCGGCCGCCATGAAGCTGAGAATGGGAGAACAGGGTTTTCTGGGCGATGAGGTCACCACCGAGATCGTGGAGCAGACGAAGAAGCTCTACGGCCTGGACAAACCCATATGGGCCCGTTACGTCATCTGGGTCCGGAGGGTGGTGACTCTGGACTTCGGGGATTCCTACAAGGACCATCGTCCGGTCCTGAAGAAGATCGCCGAGAGGCTTCCGGTAACCATGGAGCTGAACATCATCTCGATCTTCCTCGTCTATCTCATCGCTATACCCATCGGTGTCTTCTCGGCGGTCCACCAGGGGAGCAGGGGCGACCGGATAACGACCATTGTTCTGTTCATTCTCTACTCCCTGCCCAATTTCTGGGTGGCGGTCCTCCTGATCATGCTCCTGGGAGGTGGCGATTTCCTGGACGTTTTCCCGGTCTACGGCATCATCTCGTCTGGAATGGAGGGTGCTCCCTTTGTCAACAGGCTCCTCGATCACCTGTGGCATCTCGTGCTGCCCGTCTTCTGCCTGACCTACGGGGGGTTTGCCGCCCTGTCCCGATACCAGAGGGCCGGCCTGCTCGAGGTCATCCGGCAGGACTACATCAGGACGGCGAGGGCCAAGGGTCTGCCGGAGAAACTGGTTATCTTCAAACATGCCCTGAGGAATTCGGTCATCCCCATAGTCACCCTTCTGGGCTATCTTCTGCCGGGCATGTTCGGCGGCAGTGTCATCATCGAGAGCATCTTTTCCATACCGGGGATGGGCCAGCTCGGGTTCGAGGCGGTCCTGTCAAGGGACTACCCGGTCGTCCTGGCCATCGCCACCATCTCGGCTGTTCTCACTCTCCTGGGTATCCTTCTGTCGGATCTTCTCTATGTCTGGGTGGATCCCAGGATCAGCTACGAGGCCGAACGGTGAAAACGAAAGCCAGTGGCAGAAGTTATCGAAGGCTGGTATGGGATCAGTACCGAAGGGACCCGGTTTCCATTGTCGGGCTCGTCTTCGTTCTGCTCCTCTTCCTCGTGGCCCTTGCAGCCCCCATGCTGGCCGGCAGCCGGCCGATCATCGCCTCAGTGGACGGGAAGATATCCTTTCCGGTTCTGTCCGATAACGTTCATGTAGACTGGAAGGGAAAGGTCGCCAAAGGCGAGGCGTGGGCCCTATTCCCCATTGTCAGGTATGGTCCCACCGACATCGACCTGGGATCCCATCTCCTTCCCCCGGACGGTGAGCATCTTCTGGGCACCGACGACCGTGGCAGGGACGTCCTGTCGCGCATGATCCACGGGTCACGGGTTTCTCTGTCCGTGGGGTTCGTGGCCGTATCCATCTACGCCGTGATCGGCGTCATCCTCGGCGCCCTGGCCGGCTATTACGGTGGCCGTGCCGATATGCTCATATCCCGGGCCATAGAGGTGATGATGTGTTTTCCTACCTTCTTCCTCATCCTCACCGTCCTGGCTTTTTTGCCCCCGAGCATCTACAACATCATGGTCATCATCGGTCTCACAGGCTGGCCGGGGGTGGCCCGCCTGGTGAGGGGGGAATTCCTCAAGCAGCGCAAGATGGACTATGTCACCGCCGCCAGGGCCCTGGGGGCATCCGATACCCGGATCATCTTCTATCACATTCTGCCCAATTCCCTGGCCCCCGTCCTGGTCTCAGCCACCTTTGGGGTTGCCGGTGCGATCCTGGTCGAATCCTCCCTGAGCTACCTGGGTTTCGGTGTTCCGCCTCCTACACCTTCCTGGGGAGAGATCCTGTCCCAGTCCAAGCACTATATCGACTTCGCCTGGTGGCTGACGGTCTTCCCGGGGGTGGCCATTTTCCTGACGGTCACCGCCTACAATCTGGTGGGCGAGGGATTGAGGGATGCCGTCGATCCCCGGTTGAAATAGAGTATGCGGTCGCCAATAGCACGGCATCTACTGCGTTATCGCCCTTCGGAAATCCTCGACGTATGTTCCATATACGCCTTCCGCCGCCGCTCTTCGAGCTATGGCGGGACAAGCCGGTTTCCAGACTCCACGGAGTGCCACGTCGTAGCCTTTGAGCGAAGACGGGTGGCCTTGTATCTAACGCACTCTTGACGACCTTCAAGGAGGAGAGAGTTGCCTCCAGTGAATGGATATTAAGAACAATATAATAACTCTGTGGCCCTCCGTGGCAGCGCCTCGATGGGCGCCTCTGTGTCCTCTGTGATAAAGCTTTTCTGAACTTGCAATATTAGGATTTAATTCCGCAATGCCCACGAAAGCACTCTTTCTCATTCTGCTTTCGGCTTTCCTCCACGCCGGGTGGAACGCCATGATGAAGAGGATCGAGGACCGGTTCTGTCTCATGGTGGGGATCCATGTCTTCATGGCGATCCTGCTCGCCCCCTTTCTGGCAGGACGGGCTTTGCGGCAGCTCGCAGCAGTACCTGCCCTGGTCATCCCCCTGTCCATGGCGGCCGTCTTTTTTGCCCTGTATCACCTTTTCCTGGTTCGAAGCTACGAGATGGGGGACCTCTCCCTGGTCTACCCGCTGACCACTATGGCCCCGGCCCTCGTCCCCCTGTGGGGGCGGTTTTGGCTCGGAGAACGGCTGACACCAGCCGGATTCGCCGGCATCGCTCTCGTCCTTGCCGGCGCCTACGCGGTCCAGTTCAGGGAACTTTCCTGGAAAGGGGTCATCGATCCCCTGCGCGGAAAGGACCGGGCTGTGTTCATGGCCCTGGCGGCCGCCTTCTTCTATTCCCTGGGATCGGCGGTGGACAAGGCGGGGATCGATCAGGCCGAGGTCCTGCCGTACAGCTACCTGCTGATCCTGACCATGGTGATCACGGAGGTTCCCATGGCCGCCGGAATGGGGTTGAAACCGGGCCGGTTCATGGCCGCACATCTGAAGTACCTTTCCGGGGCGGCCGTTGTCCTGATGGCGTCCTTTCTTACCTACCGTTTCGGCCTCAAGGTGACAGATGTCTCCTACGCCTCTTCCGTGCGCCAGGTCAATGCCCTGTTCGGGGTGGTCCTTGGGCTGGTGTTTTTCAGGGAACCCTTTGGCCGTTACCGCCTCGCCGCCGCGGTCCTGATCGTGGCGGGGGTGGTGATCATAAAGTCCTACGGATGAAAACAGACGAAGGAGCAAGAGAAAGACGAAGTGACAGGATTGAACCACAGAGGACACAGAGAAAAGATAGGAGGTAGATCCCTGCCTTCCGACATCAGACCGGCAAATTCCATGAGGCAGGGTTTAACCCCACACGGGTCTCAAGGGCTTTCCCCCTAAGTGTCGGTTTTCTTTTTAGTGCTGATAACGAGAGATTTTTACGGTTTTCGGCCGCAGTGCTAAGAGATAAGAGATAAGCCCGCGTTATTCCCTTCAGCACTTGGTACTTTGTACTTTGAACTAAAAAATGGATGGCATCGAGCACAGGAGGTTTATCCTCTTCTTTTCCCCAAATTTTTTTCTTTTCAGTACTGGGAACGTGAGATTTATCGTCAGGTCAACGAAGATGAGGATTTGCGCGGAGGCGTACATGTGGTACGTCGCACAAGAAAATCCGAAATCTGAGGAAGAGATGGCGGAAAAGATCCGTTATCCAGTGCTGAAAAGGAGGTGCCCCCGCCGGCCTATCCGACGGGGGCATTAAGAAGGAGGTTCCCGCCTCGGGGTAGCCCCCGGAGGTCCTG
>JBFFDD010000127.1:0-7802 GCA_041559575.1 bacterium | reverse complement strand
CGTAATCAGTGACTGGTGATTCGAAAAGCTAATTTGAACCTCAGCGGAAGCTCACCAAATAAAGCCATTGAGATTCATGACCATGCCCGGGTCGGGATCTAAGGGCGCGGCAATATCCTTATTATGAATAATCTTTTTGTCCTTGATCATGTTCAGATGAGCATTTATACTGATATTTCGAAAATTTAATTCTTATATGGGGGATCTGTTCGGGGAGATTCAGTAACCCAGCAATATCTGTCGTTCTGCCGATAAAGCCAAACCCGCCGCGAGGCGGGGGCGGAAAGCGTCGGTCTTTCGATACGGGCAACACGGGGGCCCTCCGGGGTAGGGGGGGATTCCAGGGGGAAGACACATTGGGGAAGACGGCCGAGCTGCCGAAGCGGAGGAATGCGGAGGTGGGCTCGGTTTTTTTCGTCCTTTTTCGAATTGATTTTATGCGGGAAACTCTCTACCGGGGGTGCGATATGAGGCGATTTTCGCGAATAGATTTTGGCAGGCGTTTGATCATTCTAATATTTGCCGCGGCGATACTGGCCGTGCTGCCGATGGCGGCGTTGGCTCAGCCGACGTGCAGCGACCCGAACGACAGGGACTGTGACGGGTTCAGCAACACACTGGAGGCTCAAGGTTTTTCTCTTGCCGCCAGTACGAGAAGTTATTCTGCATGCCCAGAAGGTGTGACGATCGATTCTCCGGAAAGACCGTCATGCGTGGATTCCAGCAGTCCCGATCTCTTCGTCATCCTGAAGCGCTCCTCTTCCGACAGTATCATTGAGCCAGACTTGGATTCCTTCGAGTTCATCCGAGCTAGGCTGCAGATCGCCGTGCACGAGATCGCCGAGAGCGACGTGTTCATCAATCGTGTCGTCACCACCGGCAGCACTCAGCTGGCCCTTATGGTCCAGGAAAATCACCAGCAGAATTTTGACACCACCTGCGAACCCATAGGACCGATCGGAGACATTCTGGTCGGGATAACCCTCCCCGACGCCGGGATCCCGCCCGACGGGCGGACCAGCCACATCTACACACGGAACATCGTGGGCCGGATCGATTATTTCTGCAAGGAACTGGGGCCCAGTGGAACATGCAAGGATATCTTAACGGGAACCCAGGGGGAAAAAAAGGAATGCGACCTCGATGGGGGCGTTGTTACACCGGGTGAATTGGACGATCTGGACAGGCTCTACATCAGATACACCATCGCCCATGAAGTGGCCCACAACCTCAACCTGGCGGCGGGCGAATCCGACCATCATCATCGAGTCCGATCCAACTATCTGATGGAGGGTTATGTCAAAGATCCGAGACTCAGCAAGGGTCACTATCAGTGGAAGATCCCCACGGTGTTCTGCAGCAATTGTCAGGCAGGTTATCAGTTAGTCGCTCAATAGCAATAACAACTCCCCGGGTTGACTGCTGAAAATTAAAGCCAGGAGGTGTAAACATGAAAAGGTTAAGCTGGTCATCCCACGTGTATCTGGCCATGGCCCTTTCTGTCATCCTGTATTCTGGCACCGCCGTTGCTTTGAGCGGTGGAGCAGGTGGAGGCCTCGAGGGTCAACCGCCCCACGGACTGGCCATCTCGGACAACGCGCCGGGGACCAAGCTGACGGGAGTGATGATGATCGAGTACGTCAACTTCGATTCTGGAGCGGATTCCGCAGAAATGGCCAGGGTCGTCCTGAGGCTGAGCCGGGGCGAGGACAGCAAGATGGGCAACGATCCGAAGAACCAAGGCAAGAAGGAGGTGGAGACGTATCTCTTCTACGGTGAGATCCCGGGTCCCCTTCATCCCAGAGGGGATCCCTTGTCCACTCAATATGAGATCATGCTGGCGATGACCGGGGATGTCCTGGATGCCTTTTTCCCGGGCGAGAGCGTCCAGGCCAGCGTCAAGAGACTGAAGCCCTTCTACTCGATTGATACCGGTGGTTCTTTCCTCCCCCGGGACGCCATCGCCCCCGGGTACGGAACGTGCCAGTATAATGTCCTGGCCTGTGACCCGATCGAGGATGCTCCCTGGTGCGATCCTGGCAATCCGGATCTGTATATCACCACCTGCCAGGGAACCTACGAGTTCTGTGCCAACGATATCGACGATGACGGTGACCTGAAAGTTGATCGGGGCGAAAGGCATCCCGGTATCGCGGACCCGGACTGTGATTCCTCATCCGCCTTCGCGGTCACCGGTGTCGAGATCGCGGTGAAATAGAGGCCTGCCGCGATCCGGTGGCGGGAGATCAGGAACGGCCCCCGGAAGACAGGGGGCCGTTTCGGTTCGAGAACCGGACCGATCACGGGATCAGGCTCTTTACCGGTCCATCCGCGCGTTCCCTCCCGAAATCTATTTTTACTCTATCCCCGTTCTTCGTCGACACATTACGGGAACCCCTTCCCTTGAAACCGCCCAGCCTTTAGAATGACGAGATGACGACCGTCAGGCAACGGGGAGCCGACACAAGGGTGCGCACCGATCCGGGAAGGACCGACAGCCTCCGCCTGGCATCCCGGTTCGCCCGCGACCGGCTGTCCCTGGTCCTGCTCACCGTCTTTTCCCTTCTTTTTCTCCTCGTCTTTACCCTGTACGCGAACAATTTTCTCCGGTGGGCCAGGGAGCCCGATTTCGGCTGGTCGGTGGTCTTTCAGATGGACCGGCTGGTCCTGGCCGAGGTCCACGGCAGGGCCCTGGCAGCGGGGCTGAGGGCCGGGGACCGGGTGGTCCGCCTCAACGGTAAGGAAATATTGTCCTTCCACCAGCTTCAGAATGCCCTGGACAGGGCCGATATGGGATGGAACGTGTACGAGATCCGCAGGGCCGGTCTCCCTCTGGAGATCTCGGTTGTCAACATCCCCTTGGGCCCGAGAGGGGCTTTGGTCAAGTTCGGCCTGTACGGGTCCATGGGCGTCCTCTTTTTCTTCCTCGGAGCGGTGGTCATCTTCATGAAGCCGGGCTCCCGGTCCTCGCGGGCCTTCCTCGCCGTGAGCTTCGCCTCCTCCCTTTACGTCACCTTCTCCTACGTCAGCAGGTTGATGCCGGAGTATCTCAACAACATCTTTCTTCTCGCCACCACCTTCCTGCCCGCGACGGTCCTCCAGCTCACCGCCCTGTTCCCGGTTAAGAGAGCGTGGGTAGACCGCAGGAGAGGTATCATCTGGTACCCCTTCGTGCCGTCGGCGATCCTCTTTTTCCTCATGCGATCCGGCGCCCCGCAGTACGGAGACGTCCCCAGGATATTGAAGAACCTCGGCAGCCTCTACCTGGTGGCCGCCATGGTCCTTTTCCTGGTGAACACCCTCGCCACCTTCCTGTGGGCCCGTTCCACCATCGCCCGCAGGCGATCCCAGGTGGTCCTCATGGGCAGTGCCGTCGCCATCGGCCTGCCGGTGGCCCACCTCGTCCTGGGCCAGTTCTTCGGGAGGACCCTGGTGGAAAATGCCATCCTGGTCAACCTGCCGCTTTACTTCTTCTTTCCCCTGTCCATCGCCTACTCCATCGCCCGGCACAACCTCTTCGACGTGGACGTCTACGTCAAAAGAGCGGTGGGTTACGTGGTCATGACGGTGCTGGTCGGATCGGTTTACTTTTCCCTCCAGCTGGGTGTCAAAGGGGCCTTCGCCCCTACGGTTTTCGCGCCGTACGTCGACCGGGTCTACCCCGCCCTCCTGGCTGTCCTGGTCGTCTTCTTCTTCAACCCGGTCAACATCCGGATCCAGGGAGTGATCGACCGGCTTTTCTACCGCAAGAGGTTCGACTACAAGGACACCGTCACCGCGGTGAGCGATGCCATGACCTCGGTCCTGAACCTGGAGGAGATCAAGTGGCGGATAATACAGACGGTCCGCAGGAAGATGTTCATCGACACGGCCGGGATCATCCTGCTCCAGGCCGCCACCGGCGGCAGTGAGGCCCTGATCATCGAGGAACAGGAGTACGGGGGCGAGGAGCTGGTCAGGGAGGAGGAACTCGATTCAGAGGACCTCCTCCTGTCCATCGTCCGCCGGGAGGAGGGGTTGATCACCAAATACGATATCGACGAGGACAGCCGCTTTGCCCATGTCAGGGAACCCGCCGGCCGGAGGTTGGCCTCATACGGGGCCAGCCTGGCCCTTCCCATGATCCACCAGGGTGAGGTCACCGGGATCCTGACGGTGGGGCACAAAAAATCCGGTCATTTCTACACCCGTGAGGATATCGATCTCCTCGAGACCGTCTGCAACCAGGGGGCGGTCGCCATCGAGAACGCCCGGCTGGCCGATCAGATGAAACAGGAGGAGAAGGTGAGGACGAACCTCGCCAGGTACCTGTCTCCCCAGGTGGTCGAGCAGGTGATCCACCAGGACGTGGAGGTGGACCTGGGCGGAAACCGGAAGGTGGTCACGGTCCTTTTCTCTGACATCAGGGGGTTCACGGCCATGGCCGAGACGCGGCCCCCGGATCAACTCGTCGCGGTGCTCAACGAGTATTTCACCGAGATGGGCCGCATCATCTTCGAACATCAGGGATCCCTGGACAAATTCATCGGTGACGCCATCGTCGCCGTCTTCGGCAGCCTGGTTGAATTGGACAACCCGGCGGAGCAGGCGGTAAAGGCTGCGATCCGAATGGTCGAGACCCTGTCCGAACTGAACACGCGATGGTCTGAGGAGTTCGACGGCATCACATTGCGGATCGGCATCGGTATCAACACCGGTGAGGTCCTCCTCGGCAACGTCGGGTCGCCGGAGAGGATGGAGTTCACCGTGATCGGAGATGCCGTTAACCTGGCCGAAGGTTTTTCAGACCTGGCTGACCCGGGCCAGATCCTGCTCACGGAGGAGACGGCCTCGGAACTGAGCCCGTCCTTTCCCATCGAGGAACGTCCTCCCGGAAGGGTCAAGGGGAAAGCGGGCGATTTCAGGGTCTATGAGGTGCTCATGAAAAAGGGGGATGGGGGGGAATTAGAGACTTAAGATCGGGCTGTCCGGGCCGGGTTCAGCTCGCTATGGCCCAAATATGGCAACATGGGCAGGGAGTACAACCTGGCCGGACAGACCGTTCTCCCTTTTGTTTACTAAATTGTCCATGGCATGTAACAAAACCCCTAAAAAAGGAAATTAATTTCACATCATTTCACTGAGAAAAGAAAAAAAGCCAATAAAATCAGTGATTTTATTTTTGGCATGATGGTTGCTCGGTTTTATCATGGCAATTTATGTTCTAAAATTCACTTTTATTTGATATCATTTCAAAACAGTACAGTTATTGTCGCCGAAAAGTCGAACCTGCCCTGAGGCAGGGGCGGAAAGCGACGGGTCTTCCGAGCCGGGGGTGAGAAGGGAGCCGAGCAGGGGGAGACAGCCGGGCTGCCGAAGCGATAATGCCGAGGCGGGCCCGGCTTTTTATTTCTTCGCAAATTTCTCAGATATTCACCCGAAAGCCTTTTACACGGGTGAATGCAGGGGTGTCCTGTCGCGGGTGATGGAGGGGAGATATGGACCGGTTGCTGTTTGGAGCCTTGACGGGGACGATCGCGGCCTTCCTTCTGCTGGTCGCCGGAGCCGTTCCCGGTTACTGTCTGGATGTCAACGCGTATGACATCTTGAGTCCGGGGGCCAATAACCTGAAGAACTTCGGTTACTCCGTCGTCGACGGAACCGATCTGGACCTCGATTCAATAACCGATTTCATCATCTGCGGCTACTACGAGGGCACCTCGGGCCAGAACAAGCAGGGCCGGTGCTATGCCTTCTCCGGAGCAGATCTGGCCGAGATCCTCGATTTCGGAAACCCCACGCCCCAGTCCTACAACGTCACCGCCGCCTTCCTCAACGTGGATGAAGACCTCGAAGGCTATGTCGACGTCATCATGGGCGGGGAACTGAAGGCTAACGGCAGGATCCCGCTGGTGGGCGAGGGTTACGTCTTCTTCCTGGGACTTAACAAAAAAGGTGATCTGGACGTTATCGGTACCCAGACCGTTTCCAGTCCGTATGCGGCGGAAAACGCCCAGTTCGGCCATTCGGTTGTTTCCTTCAGTGACATGGTCGCGTTCGGGGCACCCGGACTGGGAAAGGTCTTCGTCTACCGGAAGGGCGGCGGATTATTGAACTTCCTCTGCGAGGTCCCCGCCCAGGCCGATGGTCTCGGTCACGACATGGCTGTCGCCGATGGTAAGCTTATCGTCGGCGCCCCGGGTGTCGGTCAGGTATACCTGTTCGACACGGCCTACGTCTGCGAGGATACGGGATCCGCATGGGCCACGACCGCTCAACCTGGTCTCGGAAAACTGGTTGCGAGTCTGGGAAACGTCGACGGTGGAGGGGGCGAGGATTTCGCCGTCGGCACCCACGACGGTTACGGACCGGGAGTAGGGCAGATCTTCACCTACGACATCGAGACGGGTGTGGATCTGCTCCCTGCTTTTTCCGGCAACAAGGTTGCCAGTGTAGGTACCTGGGACTGCGACGACAAGCTGGATCTGGCGGTCGGCAGATCATACTTTAACCAGGGCACCTACAGCCACGCCCCGGTGGCGATCATATCCGGTGCCGACGGGTCACCCCTCTACACGCTGGAAAATCCCGTGCCGGTCAGCACGGACGGGTTCGGCTATGCCTTCGCCGTGGGCGGTGAGATCGACGGCGACGGAGAGGCCGATATTGTCGTCGGGGCCCCAGGCAGGGAAAACCGCCGCGGCCACGCCTTCGCCTTCGCCGGCAGACCTGTGCAAACCGATTCGGACGGCGACGGCATACCGGATGCCTGTGACACCTGTCCCGGGATATCCAATCCCGGTCTGGCCCAGATCGATCACGATGGGGATGGTTTCGGGTTGGGTTGCGATCCCTGTCCCAATGACCCGGAAGACCTCTGCCACGAAGCCGCAGACGGGGCAGTGGCCATCACGTCTGAACCGGTAGTCCTGAAAACATCGGAGACCGAGGTTCCCTTCGAGATGACCGTGGAAGCCAACGAATGCATGCGGGCCCTTCCGCTGGACTGCACCAGATTAGGGATAGTACTCTACGATCCGGATACCGGAGATCAGCTGATCCCCACCTTCCGGTACAGTCCTGCTCCGACGCAGGATGATGTCGACTACCTGTTCGAGGGGTCCGGTGAAGCCGTCTTCGCCAGCTGCGATCTGCGGGAATATTTTCATATTGACGTCCTGAAATCAAAGGAACCCGGGGCACCGACGACCTATCAGGGAGAGGCGTGCTTCACCGACATGGTCCCATTCCCCGATTTCGACTGCGAGAATGTCCCGGCCCCGAGTGGGGGGACAGTGGACTGCTGCCGGTGGATGGGATCCATATGTGCCCCCTTCTCGGTCACCGTGGTCACACCCCTCGAGGTCGACATCGATTTCAAACCGACAACCACGGTTAACGCTGTAAACCTCGGTTCCAACGGCGAGGTGCCCGTGGGCATTCTGTCATCTTCCTCTAATCCAGCGTTCTACCCGAGCGCTGTAGATCCGTGGAGTGTCAATCTGGAAGGCAATACCGTATCGGTGACGGGAAACGGCGATGCCAAAGCGAACCTAAAACACCTCAACGGCGACGGGGTCCTGGATATGGAGATCCACCTGGTTACGGAAGGGCTGCGCACCACGGACGGATACGAACTGTTCATCCTGGAGGGGAGGACCGATCCGGCCAAGGATCCCGGTGGAACCAGCATCCATTTCATCGGCACGGATCTCCTGAAGGTGACTCCCTGATGGGCTCCGCCGGTTGGATGGAGGGTTTTGCAGAAAATATCGTTGCTACGGTCCCCTGGAAGATCGGAGAGATGACCATGGGCAGAGATT
>JBFFDD010000126.1:0-7913 GCA_041559575.1 bacterium | reverse complement strand
GCAGGACGGCGTAGATCCGGCTGGGCTCGGAGGACAGGACCGTCAGGTCCTCGCTGCCGAGGGTTACGACCGGCTGTGAACCGTTGTCAAAGTTGTTTCCCCGGATGACGAGCACGGGGACCGAGTTTCTCACCTCCACCGTGATGTCCCAGATAACCAGCTGGTTGTATGCCACCGGGTCGGAGGGATCCGCGTCGCCAATGACAACGCTGTGGCTGTCGTAATCGGAGAGGCCGGGCCCCCTGTCCACCTTCAGCAGGAGAACCCCCGTGGGGTTGTCGGGACCGGCATAATCGGCCCTTATCTCGGTTGACGTGTAGCTGGTGACCGGCTGATCCACCCCATCCAGGCTGACCACCGGTGAATACCCGCCCGTGAAGTCCCTGCCTTCGATGACCAGATGCCCGCCGGCGGCGAAGAGGTCGGCCGCGCCTATCGCCAGCTGACCCCCGTTCGCGGCGGCAAGCGCTGACGATTCCGAGTTCACCCGTGATTCCGAGACAGGTGCCCCTCCACTCCCGCAGGCCGTCAAACCGGCCAGAAGGAACACAAAAAGAATGGACCATGCCGCGGGCGCAAAAGCCCCTGATCTATCCGATCTCACCGTGGGTTTCATAGCTCCCCTCCCTGGGATCAATTGTTCTGCAGACTCCATACAGTAGCAAGAACCGTTCCCGGTAAAATACAATATAAATCGGGCGAAAGGGGGTTTTTTGTGAAAAAAACTACATATTATGGGGAAATGTTTGCCTTTAATGTGACTTTTACCGGGAAATCACTGGGAGGGAAAGACTGGTGGGGTGCGAAAGGGGTCAGGGTGCGAAAGGGGTCAGGGTGCGAAAGGTTAAAGGAGAAGGGTTAAAGAAGAGCGCATGGTCCCTTTAACCTTTAACCTTTATCCTGGTTACTCAGAAATACCACAATTCACGTCCTGACCCCTTTTTTCCCTTATCCTTTAACCTTTATCCTTTCCACTGCACCAAGTGCGCTCCCCCATCCCCCGCCAATCGGTGCTATCCTTTATTTTGGGTCATGTGTACGGAAGCCCGGGTGGTGGGCCTCGTCTTCGCTCAATGGCCCCTGGATCAAAAACGGCCGGTGTTTATTGAATTTTTCGGGGAGGTGACAGAGATGACTTCGAGAACGATCCGTAGCATTGTGATCGCGGCTATCCTGGTGATGGGGGCCGTCTGGTCCCTGTCGGCGGCCGCCAAGGCCGCCGAGGGACAGTATCCCAACGGCAGCTACCTGGCCTCCGGACGGTGGCTCAAGCAGCACCTCGACGACCCCAACCTCGTCGTCGTGGACGTCCGGGGGGACAAGGACTTCGACGGCCGGGTCATCCCGGGGGCGGTCCGCATGCCCTATTCCCTGTTCCGGGTCGACGACCCGTCCCGGGGCATCGGCGACCTGTTCGCGGGAACGGTCCCGGCCCAGGAGATCCTGGGCCGTCACGGCGTGTCGCGCATCCACACCGTGGTGCTGTACGACTCGGTCAAGAGGGACGGCGGGGCCACCGCCTCCTACGTGTTCTGGGTCCTGGACCTCCTCGGCCACCGGGACATGATGATCCTGGACCGGGGCATCGACGGCTGGCAGGACGCCGGCGGGGAGATCGCCTCCCAGGCGAGGGTTCCGGAGCCGGTCCTGTACCAGGCGCCGACGGACGAGATCGTCAGGAGGCGCTCGGCCGACGCCGATTTCATCTACACGCGCCTGGGCGATCCCCACTATCAGGTCCTGGACGTCCGGTCGCGCGAGGAGTACCTGGGCGAGAGGGCCAACCAGGCCCTGGGGGGCGGGGCCCTGAAGCTGGGCCACATCCCCACCGCCGTGAACGTCGAGTACAAGCTCAACTGGACCGACAAGGAGACCAAGGCCGTCAAGGGGTACCGGGACCTCCAGGAGCTCTACCGGGGCCTGGACCCGGGCGCCTCGATCATCCTGTACTGCCACTCGGGCAGGCGCGGATCATACTCCTACTTCATCCTCCGGCTGATGGGCTTCGACAACGTCGCCCTCTACGACCCCTCCTGGTACGAGTGGGGCAGCGAGGACAACTTCTACCCCGTGGAGTTGACCGAGCGCAAACTGGCCGGGACGGGCCTCCCAACGGCGATGAGGGGAGCTTCAGCCCCGGGGACCGTCAGAACCGGGACCGGACCGCGGAAGAGCCCCTCCGGCTACGTCTCCTGTGGAGGATAGGACAATGGCAGAACTGGAAAAGAGAGAGCGTTACTGGTCGTGGCTTTCCTCTGCCGCGGCCTTGGGCGGGGTGATCGTCTTCATCTTCGCCACCTTCGGGCCCCCGGCCTCCTCCAGCGGCTTCGTCACCACCCTCAAGGGTTTCCTCTCCCTGGCGGCCCCCGACTATGCCGAGGGGAAGGAGCATTACGCCCTGATGCCCGGTGTCGGTTCCTGGCTGATGGCCTTCGTCATCGGCATGGCCATGGGCGGCTGGCTGGGAGGGCGAACGTGGCGGGTCCCGGTGAAGGACGTCCCGGAGATCTGGGAGAGAAGGTTCGGGCCGGGCCGGGCCAGGCGCTACGCCACCACCTTTGCCGGCGGTTTCCTCATCCTCTTCGGCGCCAGGCTCGCCGGCGGCTGCACACTGGGCCTTTTCATCTCAGGGTCGACCCAGCTGGCCGTCAGCGGCCTCTATTTCGGGGTGGTCATCTTCGCCGTGGCCATGCTGGTGGCCCGCCTGGTCTACCGGGACACAGGTAGGGGGGTGATCTCATGACGGCGGTTCTTTTAGGCCTTCTTTCCGGGGTCGCCTTCGGTTTCGTCATCCAGCGCGCCGGAGCCACCGACGCCAATGAGATGGCCCACGCCCACCTGATGCTCAACGGCCGGATCCCCAGGTTCATGGTGGCCGCCGTGGCCGTGTCCGCCCTGGGCCTCCTGGGGCTGCAGGCCGCTGGAGTGGGCCGGATGCTGGTCCTGCCCACCAGCCTGGTGGCCACCGGACTGGGGGCGGTTATCTTCGGCATCGGCTGGGGGATGTCCGGCTACTGCCCCGGGACCTGCTGGGCGGCGGCCGGCGAGGGGAGGATGGACGCCATCTTCGCTCTGCTGGGGGGGCTGGCGGGCACGGCAGTGTTCGCCCACCTCCACGAGACCCTGATACCCATCCTTTACGCCCCGACTAACCTCGGGCCCCTGGCCCTGTCCGACTGGCTCGGCCCCGCCCTTGGCACCACGGCCCTGGTGATCGTCCTGGGGGCGGCTGTGTGGCTGATCGGGATAATATGGGGACCCTCAGAGGTATAGCCGGTTTAGGGGCGGCGGTCCTCTGTCTGGCGCTGGCGGGGTGTTCGCGTTCCCCCGGGGCCGTGCCCCTCGCCGTCCCCGCCGGTGCGGTCTCACGCCTGGAGGTCAAGGTGGACGGCCAGATCCGCGGTTTCGGGCCCTTCGTGGGATATTATTTCCGGCCGGTGGACCTTTCGGACCTCACCAGGCTCGAGTTCTGGTCCTTCAACGAGAGGGGGTTCTACTCCAGCGACGCCCCGGAGAACGCCCTCCTCTACCGGGGGGAGGCGGTCCTGGCGAAACTGGAGGACGCCGCCTTCAAGCTCCCCGCCGAGGGCGGCCGCATCCGGCCGGTATTCTACGACCAGGCCCCGGCGGCCTGGGTGGCCGGCCGGCCCCGACCCGGGGACGAATTCCTCCACTTCCACTCCCTCTATGACCGGACCGGGCCGGTCCTGGCCGGCTACTGGCTGCGCCACGTCGCCCAGCGCGCCTTCACCTACGACATGGGGGGTCGCGTCGGCCCCGGCGGTCCCCTGTACCACGAGGTCGAACCGGGCCCGGACCGTGCCTTCGCCAGGACGCTGGAGTTCGACCACGGGCCGGCCTTCGGGAAGGAAGAATAGGCTGAGAGTGGGGACTTAGTGCACTGCAGACAGTGAATCGTACACGGGAAAACCGCCTCTCTTTGTACCTTGTCCTGTGCACTTTGCGCTATGAACTCTCAACAACCCCGATAACCACCCCTCCCCTCTTGTGCCCCTTTTCGGCGTACCGGTGGGCCTCGGCGGCCTCCTCCAGCGGATAGCGCCGGTCGATGACCGGCCTGATCTCCCCCGCCTCGACCAGCTCCCGGATGAGGAGGAGGTCCTCCTTCCTCTCCGGCGCCACCGCGCAGATCACCCTCCTGGTGCCCACCGTGGAGGTCCACAGCATCCGGAGGATCTGGGGGATGTCAAAGACGGTCAGGAGATAGCGCCCGCCCCGGTTGAGGGACCCCCTGCAGCGGGAGAAGGAGGTCCTGCCCACCGTGTCGAAGATGATGTCCCATGTACGGCCGCTCTGGGTGAAATCCTCCCGCGTGTAATCAATGACCTCGTCGGCCCCCAGGGACCGGACCATCTCCAGGTTCCCGGTGCTGGCCACCCCGGTGACTTCCGCCCCGAAGTGCCTGGCCAGCTGCACGGCGAAGGTGCCCACCGAACCGGAGGCGCCGTAGACCAGGACCCTCTGTCCGGCCTGGATATTTCCCTTGTCCCGGAGGAAGAACAGGGCGGCCAGGGCGCCGTGGGGGACGACGGCGGCCTCCTCGAAGGTCGTGTTGGCCGGCAACTCGGCCAGGGCGCCGTCCTCGGGCCGGCACACGTACTGGGCATAGGCGCCGAACCGGCCCGCATCGTAACCGAAGACCCGGTCCCCGGGGTGAAAGGACCGCACGTCCCGTCCCACCGCCTCGACCTCGCCGGCCACCTCGGCGCCCAGGATGGTCTTCCGAGGCCTCAGGAGACCAAACTGCATTCGCGCCGGCAGCCAGAACCCGGCGGAGACCGAGAACCCCCGCACCCGGTAGTCCGCGGCGGTGACCGACGTGGCGTGGACCCTGATCAGGACCTCCTTGTCCCCGGGGGTGGGCCTGTCCACCTCCCGGAGCTTCAGGACGTCGGGGGGGCCGTATTTCGAATAGACGACAGCTTTCATTGCGTGTTGATATCTTAGCATCTTATGTGGAAAACCGATTGGGGTCAGGCCCTGATTTTTGCCCGGGAAGGAGAAACAGGGATCAGCCTGCAGAGATAAATGTAAAAACAGTGCTAAGTGCTAAGAGATAAGAGATAAGTGTGAAGGCAGTGCTAAGAGATAAGTGCTCAGGGATAAGGGTACTGCGTTTTTACTTATCACTTATCACTCAGGACTTAGGACTTAGCACTTAGCACTTCTTTAACCTTTCCCCTGCTCTTCCCCCATTCTCTATTTTCTATTCTCCATTTTCCATTCTCCCCCTCGCCCTCTCCGCGTCCCCGTGTCCCCCTCGCCCTGTCGCGGAAATTCCACTTTCCCCTTGCTAGTTCTTCACCGCGCCAAAGGCTCGTCTCGGTCAGTTAAATTGTATTGGGCCCTTCCCGGTGCTAGAATCCAGGATATGGGCAAATTACTCTCGTTGGTCCTCCTTCTGTCCGCCATGACCATAACCGCCCCGGCCATGGCCACGGAGGATTTCGCCCTGGAGACCGGACAGGACTGCGGCGTCTGCCACATCTCCGAATCGGGGGGCGGGGGGTTGACCGCCGCCGGGGAGGCCTACAGCGAGGATCCGGACGGCTGGTCGCCGCCGGCCCAGCCGAGGGCCAGAACGCCCCTCTTCTTTAAGATCATCCACACCGTTATACTCTACGCACACATCCTCTTCGGTGTGGTCTGGGTCGGGACGATCCTTTACGTTCATCTCGTCCTGAAGCCCAAATATGCCCTGGGCGGCCTGCCGAGATCGGAGCTTCGGCTGGCCTGGCTGTCCATGCCGATGATCGCCGTGACGGGAATCCTCCTCACGGTGTGGCGTTTCAAGCTCAACGCCGGCCTCTTCTCCTCCATGTTCGGGAAGCTGCTCCTCTTCAAGATCGTCATCTTCGCCCTCATGATGACCTCGGCCACCTTCGTAACCCTGTACATCGGTCCCCGACTCAGGAAGCTGGTCGAATCCCAGAGAAGGACGCAACACTCACCCGGCGATCCGAACTTCACCCTCGAGGAGCTCAAGGCCTTCGATGGCGGCGACGGGGGCAGGACACTCATTGCCGCCAACGGAAACGTTTACGATGTCACCGGAAGCCGCATGTGGAAAGGGGGCACGCACGCCGGAAGGCACAGGGCAGGAGCGGACGTGACCGGGTTCCTCAAGGACGCGCCCCACGATGCCGGTGTCCTGGACAGGGTGGAGAAGGTGGGTGTGCTGTCCACTGAACCGGCCGCCGTGCCAATGGTGGTGAGGATCTTTACCGTCAATGCCCACTTCAACCTGGCCGGCTGTTTCCTGATCATCCTCGTCCTGGTCCTGTGGCGGTGGTGAACAGGGGACGAAGAAACTGTAAACGCTGTCAGGGCCTTTGTTCACCCAGGAAGATCTCCCGGGCCATGGCCCTGCCCTTATCCGTCTTGAAGACCTTTTCCACCACCTGGCGGATCTTTTCCCTGCCGGCGCCCGCGTACCAGTTGGGGATATTGACCAGCCAGTCTGCATCCCAAAGAACCCTGAACTCGACGGTGTCCATGAATTTCGCCGAATGATGATCTGCTACGATGTCGCAGACGTGGTCGGTTACCCGGCCCTCGGCACCGATGCTTTCCAGGATCTGCCGGGCGATGGGAGGTCCCTCCTTTTCCTGGTAATGCCCGTCGATGGAGCCGTACTTCTCCTCTGCGGCCGGGATTCCGACATCGTGCAGGATGGCGGCGGTGTAGACCACATCCGGGTCTCCCCCCTCGGCGGCCCGGATCTCCCGGGCGTACTCCAGCACCTTCATGGCGTGGTCGACCCTTTTTTGGTCGGTGCCGAAGAACTCCTTCATGGCTGCGAGGCAAATTTCTTCAAGGTTATTGTCAGTCATTGGGTTAAATTCCCCCTGTTGGGCTTTAAGGTCGGTTCCGGCCCGGCCTTCTGGACGTCAGTTTAGCCGAAGTGGAATCCGTTTCCTTGACCCTTGTCAAAACGCCACAGATGAAGAGTGGAGGATAGAGAATGGAAAATGGTCTCTGGCTCTGCCCGGGCCGGGGAACATGGAAGACTGAGAGCGTAATTCATGAGATCTCATCTCCCTGAACTTGCCTTACTGGCCGCCCTCGGCTTCCTGGCCGCGGGGTGCGCCACAGTCGATGTGAAACTCCCCCTCACCCGCGACCAGGTATATCCGGCCGATTGGCCCGGCATCCCGGTCCAGGGCCCCCAGTGCCAAAACCTGGACGGGACCTATTACAACCAGGGGATCGAGGTCGACGACAGGGGAAGCCGGACGCCTGTGGCGCTGTCGAGCCTTCTGGAGAGGCAGGACACCAGCTGGGAGGACCGGTGGGCCAGGACCGGGAGCGTAACCCTCAGGGTGGTGACAGAGAAGCTGGACAAAAACGGTGACAGCCAGGGCAGGCTCGATGTCGTCTTAAACGGTGATCCCGACGACCCCGTCTTCGAAAAGTATGCCGCCGATTTCACCGACCGGGAGATGCTCAAGCGGATCCCTTGCGTGAAAAACACCCTGGTTGTCGCGCCCCGCCGGCAGTGGGGCGGCGGATACATCGGCTGGTTCGGCGGCGGGGGCCTGGACCTCTATCTGACCAAAGCTTCGGATGGATCGCTGGTCGCCGGGATCCTCAGATCAACAGCCGGCCTTGCCTTGGTGGTTCCGTATGGCAAGGAATCCTTCACCTGGGCCCGGTTCGAGATGGCCAGGGAGCCGTGATCCACTGACAGCCGGAATGGACCCTTCCCCGGGAGCGGATCATAACTGACGAGGGGTCTTGGGACTGACCCATCGCCCAGTCGTCCAGTCGCCTCCTCGCCCATTCGCCCCGTCGCGGAAACCCGCTTTACCTCTTCACTGCTCCCCGATCGGTACGATGTCGCAGTCCTCGAAGGTCACCTTACCCGACAGGTGGACCCTGGGTTTCGCGTT
>JBFFDD010000125.1:0-7966 GCA_041559575.1 bacterium | reverse complement strand
GTTCAATCGTCGACTCCTTGTCACCTGACAGGTATCGGGCCACATCAACCGCATCGATAATGAGTGAAAGGGTGTTGAGGACCACCACAGAAAGGAGCCAGTATCTGAAGAGGCCGTCACCATGTACCTGAAGAAACCTGGACCAGAGCCACGGGACCAGGGGAACCCAGGGAAGATGCCCGATGCCCAGGAGACGAACGAATCCCTTTGACCTGAATATATATCCCTGGATCGCTGCCCCCACCATCCCCGCCAGGATCACCATCCGTCCTTCCTGACTGCCGATGAAAAGGAGGGGCATTGCGCCGTTGGCTGCTATCAAAAGAGCCAGCCAGACCAGCCACGGCCAAGGCATTTTCAGCACTGTTCGGATGAAATTGATCATCACACCCGTTACTCAGCTATCCTTACTGGATTGAAGAAATCTTTCCGGGGTCAGAGCGCCTTTGGAGCACCTTTGGCCGCCCGGCCCTCGATCACACCGGAAAACATCCCCGTGGCCCGGGTCAGGATTCCCGACAGGAGGTGAAAGTTGGGGCTGCAGTAATCGAACTCCGTGCCCGGTTCGGCCGCCCTGGGAAGATCGAGGACATAACGGATCCAGTCATCCGATGACATCATGGCCCGCAACGTTTCCTCCCCCGGCGGAGGCAGACAATACAGGCCGGAGGACATGGTCATCAGGTTCCCGACGGTCACCTTTTCCCTTCCCGCCTTCTCGGCCGTCTGCTCGTGCTCATAAAAGAAGGAGCGGGCCGGCACGTCGGTGCCAGCTATATCACCCTGGCCCAGAGCCACACCGATCAAGGTGGCCGTAATGGACTTGGTCACCGATGCCATGTCGTGGGAAACGGTTCCGTCGTAGGGATAGAAGAGGACGTCGAGGACCACATGCCCGTTGCGGATCATCAGGATGCTGTGGACATTGAGACCTTCCCTGCCGATCTGCCGCACGGCGTCAGCCAGGGCCCCTGAATCAATGCCCTGGGCCTCCGGTGTTGATTCGCCCCATTCGGCATCAGGCCATACAGTTTCGGGCTGTCTCGCTGTACAGAAGACGAAAAGAAATACTGACGGAGGAAGGAGGAGGAGGGTAAACCATTTTACCGACAACCGCACCATGGACATAAGTATAACCGATAGCGGCTGGTGGGATCACCGGACGATGGATCAATAACCCGCATGAATCCTGGGGTCATCCTCGACCTCTGCCCTTCAGGCTGTATCCTTTTTCTTCGGATCCCGTCTGTACAGTCAGATGGTGTGGAGGGCGTATTAACTTCTGGATTTTGGAGATCCCCTCAGGATTTTCAGTCTGAACAGCTTGATACGCCATGGCGGGATGTTTGGTTCAGACCAAGCCAAACGCTGGACGAACCTGAAAAGGAGGTGCCCCATGGAATATAAGAATATCCTCTATGAACAAGTGGATGGAATCGCGAAGATTACCATCAATCGTCCCGAGGTTATGAACTCATTGAACGCCGAAACAGCCCGGGAACTCTCCCACGCGATTACACGTACCAAGGAGGATGGTTCAGTCCGGGTCTTGATATTAACGGGAAGCGGAGAGAGGGCTTTCATTGCTGGCGGCGACATTAACGAGATCAAAGAGAGTTTCGTAAAGGGGGAAAAGGCAGCCAGGGATGACTTTGCTTCAAAAAGGCAGGAGCTGATGACCAGCATCGAGAGGCTCGGGAAACCCGTTATCGCAGCGGTAAACGGATTTGCCTTAGGGGGAGGATCAGAAGTCGCCCAGGCCTGTCACTTCGTCATTGCCTCCGAAAACGCCCGTTTCGGCCAGCCCGAGATTAATCTGGGCTTCAATCCATGTTGGGGTGCAACGGTGCGCTTGCCTTTGCACATAGGCCGGAGGAAAGCTCTCGAGATGATACTGACCGGAGAGATGATCGATGCGAAGGAAGCACACCGGATAGGACTGGTTAACGCAGTTGTTCCCCTGACTGAGCTGATGTCTGCCGCCGAGACACTTGCCGGAAAGATAGTTGAAAAGTCAGGCGCAGCGGTGAGCCTGTGCCTCGATTCCGTTCTGCAGGGGCAGGAGATGTCACAGTCCGAAGCTCTGACCAACGAAGCTCGTTTGTTTGGCCGTGCAGCTATCACAGAAGATGCTATGGAAGGTCTGACGGCTTTCCTGGAAAAGCGCAAGCCGGTGTTCAAAAACAAGTAATCGATGGGATGTGGAGTCGCATCGTGAAAAACAGGAGAAATTATCCATAACCCTTCAATTCACGATACGACCCCGTTGCCCCGCTGAGCCCAGCGCCTTTCCCCTTGTTATTTTCCCTTGCCTTTATTCTTACTGTTGCCTTTGGTCTTGGCAGTCTGGGTGAAAATATCGTGACCCCCTTTCAAGGCATGGAACTCTCGGGACCCCGGTTTTATACCCAGGCTTTTTGCCAGCACTCCCCAACCCTGGCCTTTCCGGGATTTATATTGACTGAGCACATAGTCCACGGGTCTCGATGACATTTCCCCCAACCGAAGGATCATGTAGGCATCCGCGGGACTGTCAACGCTCCCAAGCACGACTTTGACCTGCGCATTGCCGATATTGAACCGAGTGGAAAGTTGCACCCTAAAACCGTCCCGGTCGGCTTCAGCCCTGATGTTAAGATCCCTCGTCCAATCGAAATCCCCCGCTGCGACAACCGAGGCAGACAGGACAAATGCCAGCATCACCAATAGTGAAACGGTACCTTTATATCTTTTCATAAAAACCTCCTGGTCCAGCAGGTGATGACTTCGCAAAAAACCATCACCGCACCCCGCACAGGGTGGCCAAATCAATGACCGATGATGCGAGTCATTGATTTGTAAGGAAAGCGAAAACCGCTCTTTTCGCTTTCCGAGGAGCAAAACGTCCCACTTGGACTTTTTGCGACACTGTCAATGATCCGATCCTTCGGCCTTGCCCGGCCGGAAATCACGGGCCTGCGTTTAACGAGCCTACGAAGTGCAAATTCAATACCATGCAGGAGGGATGAAAGGGCCCATAAATGCTATGTTTTTTGAGGGGGTCTGGTAAGGGCAGGGTTGAATTGGCAACATTCAGCGGGGGTTGTGCCAAGAATTGTCAGTTCGCGTACGACCTCCAATTTCCATCACAGGTTTCCGGTGTCAGAGCGCTTTTGGCATGGAAGGTTGGGTAACCAGGGGGTTTAGGCCAAGGCAAAATCGGAACCGCAGAGAACGCCCGCCGTCGCCGAGGCAATGGCGGCCCGGTCAGGGGAAGCGCTTCAGCCCATCCCCCGGAGAGCCACTGGGGTCAACCTTTTGGACTCTGGAATTTGGATTGTTTTTAAACCCCCGATTCACGGCCTGAACCCAGGGTTGCGTTTACGAAGCTCACGGCCCTCTCCTCAGACCAGTAGCGCTGCTGGCCGTTTTGGCCCATAAACCCCACATGCCCCCCGTAACGGGTGATCTCAAGGGTTGTGCGGGGATTGCTTTCGCACTCCTTGACGGGATAGCAGCCGCCCTCGAGGAATGGGTCATCCATGGAATTGACGATGAGCGCGGGAACGCCGATCTGTTTGACCCAGGGGCGGCTGCTGCACTTCTGCCAGTAGTCCTCGGCGCTGGCAAAACCGTGGATGGGAGCCGTATACCTTCCGTCGAAATCCCGGAACGTTTTGACCAGATGATAATCACGGTCATCGATGTCGTCCGGGAACTGGGCCTGCTTCATCCTTATCTTCCCGTGCAGCAGTGTGAGGAAACGTTTCATGTAAAGGACGTTCCGTCTTCTCTCCAGGGCCAGGGAGGCGTCCGTGAGGTCGCACGGAACAGAGAAGCCGACACTGCCTCTTATTTCCCCGGGCACCTCCCGCCCCTGCTTCCCCAGATAAAGGAGGCCCATGTTGCCGCCCATGCTGAAACCGATGAGAAAGATCTTTCTGTATGTCCGGGCCGCGTGGACGACGACGGTGTGAAGATCGTCGATGGCCCCGTTGTGGTACATCCTCAATTGCCGGTTCGGCTCACCGCTGCACCCCCGGAAGTTCCATGCCACGGCATCGATTCCCTCCTGGTTCACGGCCCTGACCATCCCCTTGACATAGGCCCTGTGGGAATGGCCCTCCAGGCCGTGGGAGATGATGGCGGCGGTGTCACTGCCGACCCTGGACCAGTCGAGGTCCAGAAAATCCTGGTCGGGGGTGTCGATGCGCTCACGGTCATAGTCAACGTCATCAACTTTCCGGAATATGGTCGGATAGATGGTCTGAAGGTGCCCGCTGCGAAGGAATAAGGGCGGTTTGTATTCTGAATTGACCATGTTTTTTTGCAAGATGCCGGTATCAGGGCACTTTGGCAGAATTCAGGTCCTTTTTCCTGCCCCCGGTTCCGGGCCCGATCCCGACTTTCTCATCTTAACATTGAATTTTTTTACCTCACGGGTATGGCTGTGAAGTCAAGATCCAGATGGTCGCCATCCAATCTCGAGATCAGGTAACTTGGAGGTGAGAAGACATAGGCCGGGTCCGAGGGGGTTATTATGGTGTCATCTTTTTCATTTAAGTAAAAACGATCGTGACTGTACCAGCCGTCCTTATCCGTTGTTTCGATCAGGGTGTCATTGCCGGGAAAGGGCGCATCAGGCAGGAAAATGGTTATTTCTACCCCCTCGAGGGGTGAACCGTCCTGCAGTAAAACCTGCCCGCCAAGGGTCGCCCAGCTGCCAAAACCGGCGCCGCCTGTACAGGCAGCAAGCAGCAGCGGCAGTAAACACAGCGCTGATTTAATCCACACCTTCATAGGTTCCTTCCCTAAAGTAATGGGGTCAGGCCCTGCCTTCTGACATCCATGTTAAATTTTCCAACGGGCAGGGCTTATATCCAGGATACGTACTTTACGGTCTTCCATCATCCGGGTTCAGGGTCAAGGCGTCCCTCTCATCCTGAGGTTTTTTCATCCATCCGGGGAGTTTTTTCCCTCTTTTCTCCTTGATCTTCCCCATGTTTTCCCCTGCCCACTGGTAGGACTCCTCGCTGTTCCTGTAATGAGTGCAGTCCGAGTACCACCTGACAAATTCAGCTTCATCCAATTCTGTCCCGTGGATAGGTTTGATGGTGAACCGTGCGTACAGGATACCAAACAGCGGGCTGACTTTGGCGTAATATGTCTCACCGGCCTCCAGGTTGCCTTTGAGGAAGGGAGTGTTCTCCCCTCCCATCACCATGAAGAGCACCTCACCCGGTTCCGTCTGGTAGGCAATTTTGGTTTTGGCCCCTAAAAACCCGACCAGTTTCGGGTTATCTTCCGACGTAACGTCAATGATCTTGGCCTGGACGGCAAACCCGATACCGGAAGGCCGCAGAAAAACCACCATGGCTTTATTCGTCTCAGGAGGACCGATCGGTTCCCCTTCCGGGACCTCCTTCATCAGAGCTGAAGGTCCCGCGCATCCGGCAACGAAAAGAGCGATAAACACAACCAGAGCAATAACACTTTTTCCGCTTGTCCCCAGCTCGTACCTTTTCATCGGACACCTCCCACCGATCTTGGACCCTTTAGTATTCCGGGTCAGGACGTACCCCCCGCGCCAGCGGGTCAAAGAGCTCTGTATATCGTTCAGGGAAGCATTGAGGTTCCAGCTTCCAGAATGCAGATTTTCCTCTCGGGCTCATTTCCTTTCCAGATATTTCGCCGGCATCATCCACCATTCACTTTTTTACCCCATGTTGAAATCCAATCCGGGATTCTGGTAAATATTTTAACACACAGGAAGCTGGAGGGGGTCGAGGGAGCCTGGGATCGCAGCCTGTATTTCAACATAGATGATCCTGGAAGGAAGGGCCTTACCCCGAAGGGGTTTTCCTTTCAACCTGCTGCTGTCCTCCGGTTGCCAACCTGCCGTTTTGTACGTATATTGCCAGGCAGGGACGTGTTTGTCCCCGGGGGAGCTGTCCGTGGAACCAAAACCTGATTTCCAGGAGATCTACAACGATTACTATCCGAAACTCGTCCGCTACCTGACCAGGCTGGCCGGAGAGGCCGACGCCGAGGATCTAACCCAGGAGACCATGGTCAAGATCAGCAGCGGCCTCGACGGTTTCCGGGGCGATTCCACCCTTTCGACCTGGATCTACCGCATCGCCACCAACGTGGCCCGGGACCGGTTCCGGAGCGCGGCCTTCAAGGCCGACGCGGTCACCGACCAGGCGGACGAGGAAAAGCTGTCTGCACGCCTGGACAGCGGCTCGCCGGTGGAGTCCCTCGACACCATCACCCTGCGCAGAGAGATGAACACGTGAATTCGCAGCTTCATCGACGGTCTTCCGGAGGAATACCGAGTCACCCTGATCCTCAAGGACATCGAGGGCCTCACCAACCCCGAGATCGCAGATGTCCTCGACCTGTCGGTGGACAACGTCAAGATAAGACTCCACCGCGCCCGGACGGCCCTGAAACACTCCCTCGAACAGGGCTGTGATTTCCACCGTGACCAGGAGAACGAGTTTGGTTGCGAGCTCAAAGACGGTGACAAGTAACAGGCAGTAAGACCCCGGCAAGAAGAGGGGTCCCTCTCCACTTTCCGTTTTCCGCTTTTTCCTCTCCCCTTTCCTTTGATCATTCCGTATCCCTTTTCATCCGGTTTTCGTCTGTACGGTTACAGGGAGGTGATATCGATGAGCGAGGTAACCGTTTTTTTTGACACATACTGGTGGCTGATCCCTTTGGCCGTGATGGTTTTTTGTTATTTCACCATGAGGGGCGGCGGCATCTGCTCCCGGATGCGGGAGGAGGACCCGGTCGGGAAATCGGCCCGGGAGATCCTCAACCGGCGTTTGGCGTCCGGGGAGATCGGCGCCGCCGAGTACGAGGAGATGGCCCGGATCATGGGCCTGAGAGAGGGTCAGTGAGAGGTGGGGGCAGGGGCTGCCGCTGCCACGAAGAAGGGAAACGAAAGGGAGGAGAAAGATGGGTTCGGCAAGCAGGGAAAAGGTGAGAACGGAGGATTTCGGATTAGTGACCAGGTCCCTGGCGGGGTTCTGTCACAGCTGCGGCGTGTGCGTCTACGCCAACAGGGACCCGGAGTCGGCCTTGGGCAGGGTCATGGAGTGGCACCGCGGCTGGTGCCCCGCCTGGGCCGCCCACACAAAGGTCTACGGGCTCAAGGACCTTTCGGCGTGATCGCCGATAAGCGAATCGGGAGGAGAGAGGAAATATGAACCAGTCCGACGAAAAAAAGTCAGGTCTTACCGGGTGCTGCGGGTGGGACTTTCGAGGCCCCACGGCCGGTGGGAAGGAGATGTCCGAGATGATGGAGAAGCTCTGCGGCGAGGGAGGCTCCTTCGACTGCTCTAAGATGCTGGAGATGTTCAGGGACGAGGACGGCTCCTTTGACGTCAGCCGGATGATGGAGATGTGGAAGACGATGACGGGGGAAAAGTGATCCTGGAATCCCTCGGAGACATTGGGAGTTAAGGGTTTAAAGTTTCAGGGATCCCCTTAGGGGATTCCTTTACAGGAGGATTTTGAAATGAACGGGCACGAGCATTACTGGTTTTTCGGCTACTGGTGGATCTTTCCCCTGGTGATGATGTTCTTCTGCTTCCTCTTCATGAGGGGGTGGTGCGCCGGGTGGAGGAGATGGTCCGGCCCCTTCCCGGGCCAGGGGGAGTCGGCCAGGGACATCCTCTCTAAACGGTACGCCAGAGGCGAGATCGGGCAGCAGGAGTACGAGGAAAGGAGAAGGGCCCTGGAATCTGAAATCTAGGCACCTCGATTTCCCTTTGGCGGTACCCGGGGCAGGGTCTGGACTCAAAAATCCAGGGTCAAGGGTATCGGGGCTTCCTTCACCCTGAATACCGACTACTGATTAGTGGATACTGTTCCGTCTCAGTTTCCAGTTCTTGGCCCCTGGCTCTCCGCTTCATGTTAAAATACAAGCTACGACCCCGGGAAGTTTCCCCTGGCTCTCCGCTTCATGTTAAAATAC
>JBFFDD010000124.1:0-8001 GCA_041559575.1 bacterium | reverse complement strand
CCTTCCCCCTCACCTCTGTCCTCTCCCCTTGAGGGAGAGGAAGCCGAAACAGTGGGGTCAAGCCCTCAAACAAATTTCGGACAGGATGTCCGAATACCGGACGAATTCGCGGGAAAGGCCCCGATCGGCTTTTCACAAATTTGTCCCAACCAGAGTATCCCCCTGAGAAAATCTATTTCCTTTCGGCCCTTTACGGGATCACCTCTCCATCACCGTGCCCGTGGCACGCCGCTTGCCCCTCACCGGGCAAAAGGAGGCAAGAGATGAAAAAATCACTCAACAGAAAAGAATCGGGCCAGGGGATGACCGAGTATATCGTCATCGTCGCCCTGGTGGCCATCGCCGCCATCGCGGTGGTGGGATTCTTCGGCGACGTCGTGAGAAATCAGTTCTACAACATGACGGCAGCCCTGGCAGGCAGCTCTGCCCACAGCGACGCCGGGAAATTCGTTAAGAAGGCCGAGCGGGAAAAGAACCAGAAGGGGATGGATGACTTCTCGAACTCATCCCATTGAGGCATCGGAACCGATGGTGTGCCTAAAACCTATCACAGGATGTCACCCATCCCGGGACAGAGGACAGGGGGTGGTGGAGGCCATTGTGGTCCTTCCCGCCTTCCTGATCCTCTTCTCCACCCTTTTCCAGCTTTTTCTCCTGGCCATGGGCCAGGTCTACCTAAGTTATGCGGTCTTCTGTGCAGCCCGCACGGGCGCCGTCCGGAACGCCGATCTGGATCAGATGACAGCTGCTGCCGGCCTCATCCTTCGGGCCTTCCCCGGAAATATCCGGTCAGGAGAGGACCGGCTCAAACTCGAGATCCTCCCCCCTGCCCCGGGGGACGAGGACCATATTTCCGACAAAAGGATTCATCGAGACCACCTTGAGATCCTTCAGGTAAGAGCCCACTGGGATTTTCCCCTCATCATCCCCCTGGCAGGTCGGATGATCTCCGGCGCCGTCGGGTCCCGCAAGCCGGGGAGGCACCCCACCCTGTCACTCAGCTCCACATGGTCCATGCCTCTTTGGACAAATGAACAGGATCCCGAAAACGGAGGGGAGCGCCATGCCCTCTGACACGGGGCAGCGGGGCCAGATCCTCGTCCTGGCGGCGGCATTCCTCCTCCTGGGAACTACCATGCTATTCAGTTTGTTCAATCTGTCCCTGACAGTCAGGGACAAGGTCCGTCTTCAGATGGCGGCCGACATGGCGGTTCTTTCGGCCCTTAACGTCCAGGCCAACGGTTTGAACTCTGTGGCCATGGGAAACCGGGCGATCCTGGCACACGACGCTATCTCAGCTCAACTGAACGCCCTCGTCAGCCAGGCTTCCTTCTATCGAAAGCTCATGGACCGCTTCAGGAGACTGGTCAGATTGATCCCCACCTTCGGAACCATCCTTTCCCAGGTCATGTCGGTTGGTGGGAAAACCTTGGAGAGACTCGCGCGGGGAATAACGGGATACCTTATTCCTGCCGGCCAGGCATTGAATTCCCTTCTGATCAGGGAGCGGGGTCTCCTGCTCGCAACTCTCCCCATTCAGTCCCTCCGGGCTGCCAGGAAGGCCGTGGAATTAAGTAGCTCCGGTGGCAGGATCTGGCTTCCCACCCAGGCCTCTCTCCTTCGTCAGGCCCGATCCGTGGTCCGATCTCTGCTTCCCCTTAAGGACATCGAGGTTAAACGACTTATTCGAGGAACAGTGAATCCCCGCACTATGAGGAGAAACTGGGATATGAGACTCGGGAAACTCTCCCTGCCCCTGCGAAAGAGGGGCGGAACAACCATCCATCCCTCCGATTTCAGGGCCCACGACGTCCTCCGCATGAAGGTCCTCAGGCGTTTCCGGTGGAGGTGGAGAACAGTTCTGTCTGCCGAAAGCCGCGCCTCAAAGTTCGGCTACCGGTCCCACGGCAGGATCCTCGATATGTCATCCGAGGGCCCTCCCCTCAGCCTGACACTCGTCCTGAAAAGCGCCAGGCCTGAACCATCGGGCGGAATTCCAGGACCCCTCCCGGCGATCACCGCGGCCAGTTCGGGCGAGATCTTCTACCATCGGCCCGGCAGACCGGAGGAACACCCCAACACCCTGAACCCTTTCTGGAGAACCCGGCTCATCCCCGTCTCCGATGATCCAATGGCCATGAGGGTCCTGCCCAGACCGTTGCTGAAGGAGATCCGGCATTGAACCGGCCCGGGATAAAATGTGGAGGCTGCCAGGCAGGTCAGGGACTGGTCGAATTCCTGGTCATCCTGCCGGTCATCCTTGTTCTGCTTGCCTCAGTTCCGACCCTTCTTTCCCTTTCAATCAGACCCTTATGGGTCGACGAACTCCTGTACGCCCGGTTGCTGACAGATGTTGAGAGCCGGGTATTCGATGAGCTGTCCAGAGGACACAGCGATTCCCTGCTGCCCGCATACTTTTCCCGGGAGGACGTCCAGGTCCGGCTGAGCCGGCAGCGGAACGGAGCACCGGGCTTTTCCCTGCACAGATTCCATCCCAGGGTCATATCCACCATTGAGGCCGAGGCAAGATCAGAGGCGATTGTCCATCCCGGGGGAGGCAAAATGGCTGATCTTCCTGATCTTCCAGCGTTCACCGGGAAGCTGGGTCTTCTGAATCTGGTTGGTTTCCGGCCAGCAGCGATCAGGGATGAACTTCGTGCCGTCACCCTGGGCGGCAGGATCCCCAGTACCCTCAGGGCACAACTGAGGATGCTGGGACTCGAGCCCGTCCCCCTCAACCTCGATGTCGTGCCTGAACAGGGTGGTTGAAGGAAGGCGGTGAGGGATCAGCAAACAAACCAGGCGGGTCAGGCCCTCACCGAGGCGATCCTTGCCGTCACCCTGGCAGCCCTGGGGGTCATCGCCGTCACCGCGGTATTTACCGGCCTGCTCAACAGGCTGCTCAAGGCTGCCGTTGTCCTGGTTGCCATGCCGTTCCCGTGAGGGAGAAATGACATGAGAAACAGGCGGATCCAGATCATCCTTTCCTGCCTCATCGGGCTGATGGTGGGTATCCTGTATCTCCGCAAGATCACCTCCGTCCGCCGGGAGATCGAAGGACTTCAGGACGCGGTAAAGATCGTGGCGGCGCGGACATCCCTTAGAATGGGTGATCAGTTGTTAAGGGATCATCTCCGGGCCGTAGCCATCCCCAGGCCCTATCTTCCCCGACGCGCTGTTTATTTGGAAGATATGGAAAAGATCATCTCCCGGTCTCTCATCCACCCCATTCCGGCCGGGGACCCCATTTTGTGGACCGACCTGCCCGAAGGCCCCCGGATCCGCTATCCAACCGAAGGCATCCCCTCCGGCTTTCGAGCCATGGCTCTTCCCGCGGACGAGGTGAACACTCTCTCCCACCTCTTGATCCCGGGGGACCGGGTGGACATGGTGTGGACCCACTTTGCCACTGATTCCGACGTCGCATCCTCTGAGATCCTCGTTGAGGACACCCCCATACTGGCAGTGGGACGAAGGCTTTCTGCTGAAACCAGTGAGAACCCGGAGGATTCGTTCCCCGCCTCCATCACCCTCCTCCTGAAACCGGCAGACTCCCTCAGGATCCTCAGCGCCCTCCAGGGCGGAGGGATCACTCTACTGGCCAGGGGAGAGGGTCACAGACCCGAAGCCCGCACCGACCAGGACAGCCCAACCGGCAAAATCAGCGGCCACCAGGGGAACCTACCGTGAATGCCGCCAGCATCCTTTCTGCGGCCCTCCTGGTCTTTAGCCTCCTGTCAGGCGTACAGCCAGCTTTTGCCGGGCAGGAGGATTGGGTGACCATCGAGGAGGATCCGGCCCCACTTGGCCTGACGAATGCCCTCTCCCGGGATTCAGACAATGTCCGGGCTGCCCTGAGCAAGCTCAGCGGGGTCGAGAATCTTGAGATCACCTATGTTCCCGGGGGAGCCATTCTCAGGGGGGAACTCCTGTCCACGGAAGCCCTCCACCTGGCAGGCACCGTTTCAGCCTCCCACAGCGGTGTCATCAACCTGTGCACCCTCCATCCTGATGCCCTGAAAAGTGCCGCCGCGTTGGTTCATGAACTGATGGCCGAGATGGGCATTGTCGGGTTGGTGGTCAAGATCGTCGGCCGGAACCTTCTGCTTACCGGGACCCCGGCATCTCCAGCGGACGTGGAAAAGGTAAGGGACGTCTGCCTAACCTACCACATCCCTCTGAGGGACGGGACAAGCCGGAGATCCTCCGACCCGAGAATGGTTCTGTTCGAGGTAAGCTTTACCGAGATCAACCGCCAGACCTTTCAAAGCCTGGGAGTCATCTGGCCGGCGTCATACACTCTCAGCGATCCTTCGGGAGCCCGGCTGAGCCGGATCACACCGTCGCAATCCCTGGAGATGACCCTTAACATCCTGGCCGAACGCGGCAGGGCACGAATTCTTTCCAAACCGCGGCTGACCTGCAGGTCGGGAGATAACGCCACCTTCATGGCCGGCGGCGAGATCCCCATCCCGAAGACCGACGGTGAAGGACGTCAGACGGTTTCCTGGAAGAGATACGGCATCATCCTGGATGTCGCTCCACAGGTCGAGGCGGGCGGCAGGATCTTCGCCCACGTTACCTCTGAGGTGAGCACGGTGGACCGGGCCAACGCCGTTGAGGGAATACCCGGCGTCCTGACCAGGCGAATTTCCACCTCCCTCAGCCTTTTTGACGGCCAGACGATCGTCCTGTCGGGTCTGGTGAACACCGATGATTCCCAAAGAATTCGAAAGGTTCCCCTCTTCGGGGACCTCCCTGTACTAGGGGAACTGTTCCGGTCACGTGACTTCCAGAAGAGGGAGACGGAACTTGTTGTGTTCCTGACCCCGCAGATCGCCGGGGGGAAGATGAGCGCGGTTGACGGCAGAATCGATCCTGCCGAAGCCAATGCCTTCCGTGTTTTCCGGCGGCAAAAATGAAAGGAGAAAGAGATGAAAAGAAGACTCTGTATACCAGGAACCATGGTCCTCCTGACCACACTTCTCTGCCTGATGATGTCCCTTCCGGCCCTGTCCCAGACAGTCCTCGCCCAGGAAGGGATAAATATCAACACCGCCAGTGTCGACCAGTTGACCTCCCTTCCGGGAATCGGGTCAGCCAAGGCCGAGGCCATCGTCGCCCACCGGAAGGAACACGGCGTCTTCACCCGAGTAACCGATCTTCTGGAGGTCAAGGGGATCGGCCCGAACCTTCTGGAGAAACTCGAGGGTTTGATCACCGTGACCGAGTAGCATCCCTGGATCCGGGGCGGGCCTGTAGGCCTGTCCCGGATCGGGAAAAGCAAATGAACCACCCGGAGCACAAAGTCAACCGCCAGTTAGGATGAAAAAGGATGTCTCACGCAAAGACGCCCCTCGACACTTCAACAGGCTCAGTGCAGGCATGCTCGGGACAGGCAAAGCCTCAAAGAAAGCCAAACCTTGAATTTGGTTTAAATCCAGAACTTCTTGGCGTCTTGCTTGTCCGCCATAGCATGAGATTTCATAGTCCTTAGCGACGGCGGAAGCGAATCACGCCTTTGAGGTAACGAGCGAGCGAGAGACACAGACCAACTAACAAAAGCAGGGAGAACGATCATGGAACTCATCGCCAGTTTCCTGGAGCCTTCCAGGGAGAACCGAAGGGTAAGAACACGGGGAGGCAGGCTCGACATCGGCAGGGACCTCAATTCAGGTCTCGTCCTGGATCACCCCTCCGTATCCCGCAGGCACGCCCTGATCACCCGGATCGATGGCAAGTCCCACTTCACATTCGAGGATCGGAAAAGTTCCAACGGGTCATCCATCGACGGTATTTTGGTGCAGGGGCCCACGACCCTCCACGGGGATCAGGTCGTCGGCATCGGCCCCTTCCGCTTCCGGGTCTGTTCCGGTCCCCTGGGACCCTCCTACGACGGGAAGGAAGAGGTGTCCGATCGAGAGGAAGGTGACGAGGATCGCCTTTTGGAAAAGGCGGGGGAACTTCTGCCGGAGCTTCTCGGCACCGTCCCGGACGGGGAAACCTTGGACGACACCCGGCTGGCTGAAGAGCTGGAGAGGCTTCTCTATCCCAGGGTCCTCGAAATGCTTCCTGACGGCGCCGAACCCGAGATTGCCGCCCGGATCACCAGCGAGGCCCTGACCCAGGTTCTCGGACTGGGGCCCCTGGAGGCATGGATCAGGGACCCTTCCATCAGCGAAATAATGATCAACGGGACCGAAAGCACCTACCTGGAGAAGGAAGGCCGACTGATCCGGGAGAAATCCGCCTTTACCTCGGAACACTGCATCTTGAGGATCATCGGAAGGATCGCGGCCCCTCTGGGACGGAGGATCGATGCGTCGTCGCCCTATCTGGACGGCAGGCTTCCCGACGGTTCCAGGGTCAACGCCATTATCCCGCCCGTCTCCCTGACGGGACCGGTGCTCACCATCCGCAAGTTCGCCTCCAGCAGGCTGAGGTTCCCCGATCTGATAAGGATCGGCACCATAACCGAAGAGGCGGGGACCCTTCTTTCCCAGGCGGTCTCCACAAAAGCGAACATCCTTGTCTCCGGTGGAACCGGCACCGGCAAGACGACCTTCCTCAATGTCCTCGCGGCCTTCATCGACCCCGGGGAGAGGGTGATCACCATCGAGGACGCGGCCGAACTCGACCTGGATCAGGACCATGTCATCCGCATGGAGACCCGGCCGCCCAATGTTGAGGGCAAGGGGGAGATCACCGCCAGGGACCTGGTCAGAAACAGCCTGAGGATGAGACCTGACCGGATCATCGTCGGTGAGTGCCGCGGGGCCGAGGCGCTGGACATGCTCCAGGCCATGAACACCGGGCACGAGGGATCCATGACCACCTGCCACGCAAACACGCCCCGGGATGCCCTGAAGAGGATCGAGACCATGGCCCTCATGTCCGGACTGGATCTGCCCCACGGCGTGATCCGGGAGCAGGTGGCCTCGGCCATCCATATGATCGTCCACCTGGTGCGCACGCGTGACGGAAAAAGACTGGTCAGCCACATCCTCGAGGTCGATCGAATGGAGGGTAGCCAGATCCTGACCCAGGATCTATTTGTGCTGGATGCTGCCTCTACAAACCCATTCCTGCGGCCATCGGGCCTCCCAAGCGCCTGGGTGAAAGGACAGACTGTGGGCAGTAAAAGGGAGGGGTATCAGCCATGAACCCGGTGGACATCCTCATCACCTTGATCTTCATCGGGGCTGCGGGAATTTCTGTTGAGAGTGCGCTCAGCCCTCTTCTCCGGACCGCCAAGGCAGTGTTCCCGGGCAGGGACCCCCTTATCCACATACCCGAGAGAAAACTCGAAAGGACCCTGCCCGACGTCCTGGACATGGTCGTCTCGGGCATGACGGCGGGTTACAGCCTGCAGCAGGCCCTGGAGGCGGCCGTGGAATCGAGCCACCACCCTTTCGCTCAGGTCCTCAATCCGGTTCTGGCAAGGGTCCGCTCCGGCCGCGCCCTGGACGAGGCTCTCGAATGGGCGGCAGAAAAATTTTCCGGAAGGTCCATTCCGCTGGCTCTCTACACCATGGCGTCATCACATCGCAGGGGAACAAACCTGATCGAGTCGCTGACTCTCATAGCAAAAACAGCCAGGGAGAGGGAAACCCTTCGCAGGAAGGTCTACGCCATGACCGCTCAGGGCAGGCTTCAGGGGTTGGTTCTCTGCATCGTCCCACTCCTATTCATCCTCGGCCTTTTCGCCGTAGCACCGACGGCCCTCGTCCCGGTAGTCAGGAGTTCCCCGGGAAGGTCCCTCCTGCTTGTTTCCCTGCTCCTCCAGTCGGCGGGAGCGATCGTTGTCCATCGGATGGTCCGGAGGGAGTTTCTTTGATGGTCGCCGTGGACTTTTTGGCGGCCATGGCGATCTGGGTGTCAGCCACCACCCTGTTCGCTGTTGGACTAAAGTCCCCGGGTCGGCAGTCGAAGGACAGGTCGGGGTGGACCAGACATCTCCCACCGGCCATCCTGATGACGGCGTCAGCTGTCGTGTTAGTT
>JBFFDD010000123.1:0-8005 GCA_041559575.1 bacterium | reverse complement strand
CGAAAAGGAGTATCACCAGGCCGTCAAGGAAGTGCTCGAGTCCCTGGGTCCTGTCATCGCCAAGAACCCTGAATTCGCCCAGCACAAGATCATCGAGCGCATCTGCGAACCGGAGAGGCAGATCATCTTCAGGGTGACGTGGACCAACGACAAGGGCGAGGACATGATCAACCGCGGTTTCCGGGTCCAGTTCAACAGCGCCCTGGGACCCTTCAAGGGGGGGATCCGTTTCCACCCGACGGTGTACCTTGGGATCATCAAGTTCCTGGGCTTTGAGCAGATCTTCAAGAACGCCCTGACCGGACTGCCCATCGGCGGAGCCAAGGGAGGTTCCGACTTCGACCCCAAAGGCAAGTCCGACGGGGAGATCATGCGGTTCTGCCAGAGCTTCATGACCGAACTGCACCGGCACATCGGCGAGCACACCGATGTACCCGCGGGCGACATCGGTGTCGGAGGCCGTGAGATCGGTTACATGTACGGGCAGTACAAGAGGCTGACCAACAGGTGGGAGGCTGGTGTGCTCACCGGCAAGGGCATCGCCTGGGGTGGCTCTCTGGTGCGAAAGGAGGCCACCGGATACGGGGCCGTTTTCTTTGTGGACGAGATGCTCAAAGCACGGGGAGAAAGCTTCGAAGGCAAGACCTGCACGGTGTCCGGTTCCGGCAACGTCGCCATTTACACCATCGAGAAGATCCATCAGCTGGGCGGCAAGTGCGTCGCCTGTTCGGACTCCAGCGGCGTCATCCTCCACAAAAAAGGCCTCGACCTGGAACTTATCAAACAGCTCAAGGAGGTGGAGAGGAGGCGGATCAAGGACTACACCGAATATCACAAGGACGCCGTCTACAAGGAAAAGGGCAACATCTGGGAGATCCCCTGCGACGTGGCCATGCCCTCAGCCACCGAGAACGAGCTGCACGGAAAGGACGCTGAGATCCTGGTGAAGAACGGCTGCATCGCCGTCGGAGAGGGCGCCAACATGCCCACCACCCCTAAAGGAGTGGAGGTTTTCCTCAGGGCCAAGGTCGCCTTTGGACCCGGAAAGGCGGCCAACGCCGGGGGGGTGGCCACCTCGGCCCTCGAGATGCAGCAGAACGCGATCAGGGACGCCTGGAGTTTCGAATACACCGAGGAGCGGCTCCACCAGATCATGCAATACATCCACAGGGTGTGTTACGAGACCGCCGAGGAGTACGGGGAACCGGGCAACTACGTCCTCGGCGCCAACATCGCCGGCTTCGTCAAGGTGGCCAGGGCCATGCTGGCCATGGGGCTTCTGTGAGTTAGAGGGGTCGGGACGTGAATTTTGGCATTCTCTAGGCGATTTGTCGAAAACACCAGGATTTACGGCCTGACCCCGAAAGACACCTGGATTCTGTGCAGGAATTCGACCTGCTGTTCTGGTGTGGGAGGAGGCATCTAGCAAGATTAGTTTTTGAAATGGCTACAAAGCAAGTTACAGCCCTCAATTTTTTACATAAACCTGATAAAATCGGCACTTGCTTAACCGATTAACAACATCCATCGGAAGGCGTTGACCTTTTTCAGCATTCCATTTCCAGCTATAATCCTGATGTGGCTGCGACACACGGTGCACTGAAATTCCTGGCATTGATCACCTGGCTGACCGGCGGGCTGGTCCTTTTCTTTAAAGGGTACTCCCTCTGGGCCGAGGCCGATGGCCTGAGGCCGGGTGCCGCCCTGAACTACATCCCCTTCCCTGTGGCCGCGGTGGCCGGCGCCCTCAAGGTAAAATACGTGTTCCTGCCCGGCTGCCGCAGGAACCTCCTTCGCATCGGAGCCCTTCCCGACCCCAGGCTGTGGCAGTTCTTCCGGCCGGGGTTCTTCCTCTTCCTCTTTTCCATGATCCTGCTGGGTGTCTCGCTGTCACGCCATGCCTCCGGGCACTACACGGCGCTCCTGGTCGTGTCGACCGTCGATCTGACCCTCTCCGTGGGACTGCTCGGCAGCCTGAAAGGGTTCAGGCGTTAGAGGGAAGAAGGCGTCCAGGGCCTGGCACTTGGTACTCGGTTCTCGATACTCAGCACTCAGTTCCCAGTACCCAGCCCTGAGCTCTTAACCCCATGTTAAAATACAAGCTACGACCCCGGGAAGCGACTGGGCGAAAGGGCGAGGGAGCGGATGGGCGACAGGGCGACTGAACGAGGTTACGACCATCCGACAAGGCAAGCGCGCCGATCCTTCGTTGAATCGGATGGTCGGTAAGTCGTAAATTCGAGCGTACCAGCACTCAGTTCCCAGTTCTCAGCTCTCCCGTTAAACCACCAACTACGATCCGGGGAATTGAGAATCGGGTCTCCTCACGGTGTGGGAATGATCACCGGCCACGGTCCTGCCGGGTCGCCATCGGCGTCCCAAACGGAGATCCCTCTCGTGGCCACGATGTCGCTGCCTGCGTCGGAAACGGTCAGCGGAGCGCTCATGGTCAGGACAGCCGTGGAGGACCCTGCCGTATGCGTAACCGAAATTAAAGTCCTCGGATTGTCTCCGTTGACATCGGTGAGAAGGAAATCCCTCGGCACCAGTCCCTCTGAGCCGTCCCTTCCGGTAAACACTCCCTGGGAAAAGACCACCGTGAGATCCGTGTCCCCCGGTGTGGCGTTTACCTGGAGGATCTCCGGTGTTGTCAGCGGCCGACCGGGTTCCGTCCACAGGTGGGTCCCGGCACCACTGTCGGTGGTGTGAATGATCCGGTGGATGGAGTCCGCCTCGTGGCACGAGGCACTGCCGCAGCTCATCCCCGCGTGCTGACCGCCGAAATAGTAGTGGCAGGCGTTACAGTAGGAGTTCCAGTTCCCGCCGTCGGAGCAGCTTTCCCCGTCGGGATCGGTGTTGCCTCCCGAACCGCAGTCACCGTTGGCGTTGACGTTGAACCGCTCCCGGATCAGGCTGCCTCGGTCGGATCCGTGGGATTCGTGGCAGTCGGTGCAGGACATGACGAAGTTGATCCCCGCATTTCGATCGGCCGGCTCGTAGGGCCACCGCAGGAAATGTCCGGCGCTGCGCCCCCGGGAGACGCCCGGCTGATTGAAAATGGGATCAGGGTTGCCGTTGGGACCGAACAGGCCCTGGCTCGTTCCCCAGTAAAGAGGTCTGCCGGAGGCCTGCAGACCGTGATCCGCTCCGCATTCGATCCGCTGGTCCGGAGGATCAACGGAGTTATCCGTACAGGCGATGCCCTGTCCCCAGTTGACAGGAGGACTGGCTGCACTCATCCGGTAGGAGTGGCAGTCGAGGCAGAAGGTGGCATAGTCGGCCAGGATGTGGCCTGGATACTCGAAGCTGTAACCACCGCCGGCCTGGGGGGGCTGATAGATTGCAGGCTGGTCCAGAATGATAACTCCCCCCCTGGCCACGCTGAAGTACCAGCCGCCCGATCCGGAATCCAGGGAGGCGAAGTCGTCCATCTTCTCACCGGGTTCGTCACCCCAGGTTTGCCCCCCCATGGCCCGGGGATTTCCGGCAGTATCGGAGAAGTCCGGACGGGAGACGGGTGAGACCGTGGCGTCTCCATCCCAGTATTTTCCCGTGACCACGTGGGGGTTGTGGCAGGTGGTGCACTGGAGGGTAAAAGTGCCGCCGCCCACCGAGAAGGTAGACCCAAGACTGTGGGTGGAGGATTTATTCAGAGCCTCCCTGATGTCATCGGTCGACACGTGGCCGCCGGGCCTGTTGTTGGAAAGGGCGTCGTTCTGAACCCCCCCGTCGGTGTGGCAGTTGAGGCAAAGTTCCTCGAGGGAAGATCCCCCGGCCAGGGCCAGGAGCCTGATGTTGTCCGACCCGTGCCCGTTGGCGTGGCATCCGCCGGCCAATCCGTCGCCCAGACAGGTCAGCGGCCGGCCCGCGTTCAGCGAGTATCCACGAGCCTTATGCGCCGCCACTGCCCAGAGGGAACCCGCCACGCCGGAGACGGGCATTCCGTCTCCAAAGGGCGTCAGCCCGAGGCCGGCTGAGGCCCCGTCATCGTCATGGCATGCCAGGCAGAAATCCTCGACAACGGCCGGATCGCCGGGGTCGAAGACGTAGATCCTCCCCACACCCAGATCCGGGTCGAGGAGTTTCACGACGCCGTCCCCGTGGGTCCCGAGGTAGTGGCATGCCTCACAGTCGCTCCTGAGCACCGAGCCCATGACGTGGTGGGAGTTTTTGGCGAAATCACCCTGCCCGTCACCCAGATTTTCCAGGATCTGCCGACGGCCCGCCTGAGGTTCGTTGTGGCAGTCCACGCAGTCGCTGAGGGGGATGACGGGGACATCCTGACTGGATGACGAACTGCCCCCTCCACAGCTAATTGCGATCAAGGACATGACAGCCAGCGCTGCGCCCACAGTTTTTCTCATGGCTCCCCTCCCGGTAAATGAAGGCGGATCAGAGCAAATAATCGGACCGGCTGAGGAAAAACCTGGCTGGACACTCCCGAGTTGCGATGTCCCCCAAGCGGCAAACCCGCCTCCATACTACATGGGGGGTAGTTGGGAAATCAAGGGTGGGGCAAATTCAGTAAATTTAGAAGTATGACCGGGAGCAGGGATGAGGTTCGCTCATTGGACTTCTGCTTCTTCCTGCTGCCCCTTCTGACACCAGAAAGCCGGAGGGCAGAGCCTGACCCCGGAGCGGACTTTGGTAACTTGCATGCCGGCCTGTGTTGAAATACATGCTACGACCCCAGGGTTGTCCTCGGCAAGAAGCGGAATGTTAACCTGTTATCCTGGATCCGGAAAAGGAAGTTTCAGGTTTCAGGTTTCAAGGAGCTTGATTCAAGATTAAAAATTTAAAATTCAAAAGGAAAGTATAAAAGTGCAGTGGTGCAATAGTGCATCCGCTCGTTGGGCGGGGTGGTCGTGCATTAGGCTGCTGCACGATTGTCCGCTGAAAATCTCTGATCCCGTCACCCCGTTACCCCGACACTCCGATACCTGCTTCGGCATCTCGCCCCATCGCCCCGTCGGCCGGTCGGGGAAATTCTCTTTCCACTGATTTCCCCCCATTCCCGGCCTGACCCCTTTGCTCCCCCTTGACCATATTCAGTGCAAAGTGCTCTGACACCTTTGACACTAACTTTTACCCCGACCTGCCGCCTCGATCCTGTGGATCTTCAGGAAGTTGGTCCTGCCGACCTCGGCCAGGGGAAGGCTGGCGGTGATGACCACGTATTCACCGGGCCTTGCGAGGCGGTGCCTGACGAGGGTGGCCTCCACCTCACGGATCATGGCCTCGGTGTCCTCCTTCGGCCCCATGTGGAGGGGCCGGACGCCCCAGTAGAGCTTCATGCGGTTCACAACTTCGGTACGGGGCGTGAAGGCCACGATGGGCAGGGAGGGGCGGAGTTTGGCCAGGAGCCCTGCCGTGTAGCCCGAACGGGTGAAGGCCACGATGCACCGGGCTCCTACTTCCCGTCCAGCACCCACGGCGGCGTCGGCCACCGCAAAGCTGCCGCGGTCCACCTTCGCACCAGGTTCCGGCCTCCCATCCGGTAAGCCGGCCTTGTAAGGGTCCCCCTGTTCCTCGGCCGCCGCCACGATACGGCCCATGGTCCTCAGCGCCTCCACGGGGTACTTCCCCACGGAGGTCTCCCCGGAGAGCATGACGGCGTCGGAACCGTCCAGCACGGCGTTGGCCACGTCGGCTGCCTCGGCCCGGGTGGGGACGAGGCTGGCCGTCATGGATTCGAGCATCTGGGTGGCGGTGATGACGAGGCGGTGTTTACGGTTGGCGCGCCGGATGAGGTCCTTCTGGATGATGGGCACCGCCTCGGCTGTGACTTCCACGCCCAGATCGCCCCTGGCCACCATGATCCCCTCAGCGGTGTCCAGGATCTCCTCGATATTATCAACGGCCGACGGCCTTTCGATCTTGGCGATGACCGGGGCCTCGTAACCGGTCCGGGCCAGGCGTCTTTTCAGCGCCAGGACATCCCGGGCACCGGTTACGTAGGAGAGAGCAAAGGCATCCACGCCCATCTCAATGCCAAACTGGAGATCGCGCCGGTCCTTTGCCGTGAAGGAGCCGGCCCGGATAACCGAGTCGGGCAGGTTCACTCCCTTCCGGGAGGTAAGGACACCGCCCCTCTTCACAACTGTCTCGAGAGCGTTCGCCGTCCTGCCACGGACCAGGAGTTCCATTCGCCCATCGTCCACGAGGACCCGATGACCAACCTTGACATCTTTCAACAGGCCGGCGTAAGAGAGGTACAATGTCCCCTCCCTGGAGGGCCGGTCGCCCCGGCGCAGGAGAACACGCGCTCCCCTTTTCAGGGCCACACCCGGCCCCACCACGCGGCTGACGCGGATCTTGACCCCCTGGAGGTCGAGAAGGATGGCCAGGGGCTGTTTTCTCTTCCTGCTCAGCGCCCTCAACCGGGAAATGGACTTCCGGTGCTCCTCGTGGGTGCCGTGGGACATGTTGAACCGGGCCACATCCATGCCGGACCTCAGGAGCTGTTCGAGCACCTTCACCGACCTCGTGGCCGGGCCGATGGTGCAGACGATCCTGGCCCTTCTAGCCTGCTTCATCTCTTCCCCCTGTGCCGGTTCATATTTCTTAATATTACCCCTTTTACCGGCGAAAAAACAGGCAGCTCCCCGGGCTGCCCTTGACTCAGTGGAACCGCGATCCTGCGTTTACGCTCCGGCCCCCGCGAGCATCCGGTTTGCTCTATCCAGTTTGCTCTGACAACGATTTCAAGGAGAAGTATAAGTAGAAGTAGTAGTGTGAACCACTCCTTTGACTTCTACTGTTACTATTACTTCTACTAAAATTCGAGTGTCTGGAATCCAGGGTCCAGAGTCTTGTACAAAGTGCTCTGACACCAGTTTCACTTTATTTTCTATTTTCTAAATCCCCCGGGTCCCGGCCTGACCCCTTTGCTCCCCGGGGCGGGAATGAAGACAGGAAAATGCCCATCTGTGATATGGTGGATCCTGCACCCATGAGACGGGAACGATCCGGGTTGCCCGCAGTAAACTGATCACGGGTCCCTCTTCCACGGAATCCTCTATATGACCTCCACTACGCGAGAGAAATCTCTTCTCCCCTATACGGCCATCCTTTTCGCCACCCTTTTCTGGGGCAGTTCCTTCGCGGCCATGAAGGTGACCATAACCGACCTGGGACCATGGTCGGTGATGTGGGCCCGCATGGCCACGGCCCTCGTGGTCATCCTTCCCTTTACCTGGAAGCTGCGGCCCAGGCAGGGACAGTACAGGGCCGGCGACTGGAAACTCCTCCTCCCCTTCGTGGGGCTCCAGCCGTGTCTGTATTTCCTGCTCGAGTCCAACGCCCTGAGGTTCACCAACTCCTCCCAGGCGGGGCTCATCTCCGCCTCGGTCCCCCTGATGGTGGCCGTAGGCGCCCATTATCTCCTTCACGAGAAAGTTGCGAAGGAAACGGTGGCGGGCCTGTTCCTCTCCCTGGGGGGCGTGGTGTGGCTGACCCTGGCCGGGACACCCAGCGAAACGGCCTCGAACCCCCTCCTCGGCAACATCCTCGAGTTCGGGGCCATGGTGAGCGCGGTGGGCTACGTGCTCCTGGTCAAGAAACTTACCGAGCGGTACGACCCGTGGACCTTGACCGCCCTGCAGATCGTCGCGGGTTTTATCTTTTTCTCTCCCGGAGCCTTCTTCTTCGTCGGAGGCGGTATGAACACCCTGTCTCCGGGACAGCTCATCACCCTGGGCTACCTGGGGGCCTTCGTTTCCCTGGGGGCTTTCGGGCTTTACAACACGGGAATAAAATACATCCCGGCCAACCGCGCTTCGGCCCTGGTGAACATGATCCCGGTCATCGCGGTCCTCCTGGGCTGGGTGCTTCTGGGGGAGAGGCTCAACGCCTCCCAGGTGGCGGCGGCCGCCTGCGTACTGGGCGGGGTGTGGCTCAGCCAGCGGAAGGGTTCCGTCGGCAGTTAGGGAAACAGGGGACCCGGGGTTCGTCCTTAGTGCCCGGTGGGTCATTAACGGGGTCAGAGCACTTTTAGTCTGGGGGT
>JBFFDD010000122.1:0-8015 GCA_041559575.1 bacterium | reverse complement strand
CTATGAGAAGAATCCCCCGTTCAGCGGCGTATTCGGAAAGAGACTTGCTGTAGGTAACTGTGTTGTGATTGGTGATGGAGAGGACGTCATAACCGTAACCAGCTGCGGTATCGATTAACTGTCTGGCATCGTATTGGAGTTGATGCCTGGGATCCTCCTGGGTGTGAAGGTGAAGATCGCACTTGAGTCGCATTAGATTCGGGAATCCTCCTAAAATAAGGCCGGGGGGCGTAAAGTCCTTCCCGGCCGAAAACCGTCATGGGTTAGATAACAATTATGTAATGAATTGTCAATAGCTCAATAGCAATTTAATGAGTTTGTTGGAAAATTCACAGGTAAGCTGCGCCTGGAGAATTAGGGAATTGGAGAATTTGAAAATTAATAGGACCACTTGAACCTTAAATCTCTAATCTCCAATCTCTAATATTCTCTATTTCCTCAGATCTCCCATCGGTCCCGGTCCGGTGACCGGTCATCGTACTGAAAGGGCCTGCTTCTCCGGTATCCGGAGATCTCACGCATGCTTCTGGCGGCTTTTTTCGAAAGGGCTCTCCACTTCCAGATCACGACAACACCTGCGAGGAGAAAAAGGAAGATAGCCAGGAATGCGGACACCTTCGAACCCCTCACCTCGCCTTCCTGGTCGGAGACCTCCTGTTCGGTTTCCGATACACCCGGAAGATCTCCCTTCATTACAGTGACCAGCCTCCCGAACACCCATGCCTCACGTCCATCGACCAGGGCGATCCGGCACCAGAGACCCTCCACACTCTGCAGGGCATACTCCTCTCCCTCCTCGGCCTGAAAGAGCGTCGGGTAAGTCGTCCCCGGTCCCTGGCGGACGTTGACCACCGTTCCCCGAATGCGTACGTAATCTGCCCAGCTCGTCTGGGGGACTAGTACACCGGCGAGGGAAATGGTCAACAGGACAAAAACAGCGATTCTGATTTGGCAAGTCGATCGAAACATTTGGAATGGAATCTATGCGTTCTCTCATTTCATGTCAAGGACCGAGAAAAATCCGGAACTCGATATCGGTCAGAAACTTCCTTGCAATCTCATCTATCAGGGTTATTTTACTTTTTGACTGCCAACAAACAGGAGGTCTCGATGTTCATATGCGCTATCCGCACTCTTTCCATTTTTCTCCTTTTCCTGACAGGATGTTCCACCGTCCCCAGTGCTCCACAGACGCCACTCCCTATCCTTCCCAGCCCTGAATCGGCCCAATTCCGGTCGGATAGATATAACAGCGGAGTATATCCCTCGAAGGGACCCGAGACCCTAAACAAGGCCGTCTGGAAGTTCAAGACAGGCGCGTCGGTCGTCTCCTCTCCTTCCATCGCCAATGGTGCTCTTTATATTGGGAGTGACGATAACCGGCTTTACGCCATCGACCTGCGCGAAGGAAAGGAACTCTGGAGATATAAAACATTCGGTTGGATCCAATCCACTCCCCTGATTGCCAATCAATGGGTTTTTGCTCCTGGAGCTGATTACCAGCTTCACGTTGTTGATGCGAACACCGGAGAAAAAATTTCCGGCCATCGCACATCCCTTTGGAACTATTCCTCTCCCACCATGTTCGATTCAACAGTAATCTTTGGAAGCGATGATGGAAATCTTTACGGTATCGACATCAATCATCCCGGACGTTCCTTTAAGCACCAACTCGGCGGTGCTGTGAGCTCTTCCCCGGCAGTTGATGATGACGGTATAGTTTATGTGGGAAATCAATCAGGACATCTCATTGCATTCGATCCGGTCCGAAGAACAGATCTCTGGCGGTTCACCTCCGAAGGGAATGTTTTTTCCTCACCGTCGATTACCGAAAACCGGGTTCTTTTCGGCAGCCAGGATTTCAACTTTTACTGCCTGGAAAAAAGATCGGGGAACCTTATTTGGAAATTTATAACCAAGGGTATGGTCAATTCCTCGCCCGCCGTACTGGATGGAAAGGTTTTTTTCGGCAGTTCCGATGGCCATCTCTACTCCATCGACATTGAAACCGGGAAAGAGCTTTGGAGATTCAAAACGGACGGTGAGGTGATCTCTTCTCCTGCTATTGCCGGAGACAAGGTTTACTTCGGGAGCATGGATGGCCGCCTTTACGCATTGGGTGTCAAGAGCGGCGAGTTGTTGTCTGTTTATGAAACGGGCGCGGGTATTTCCTCCTCTCCCGCCATTCTTAATGGGGTCATCTATTTTGGCGGTGAGGACGGTTTTATCTATGCCGTCCACTAAGAGCCTCAGACCTCTGCCCTCGATAGACTAAACACAGTACCCCCCACCCTGCGATCCCCAGAACCCCGCCCACCGGGAAGATCGTCCTGATACCCCATACATCAGCGATCATACCGCCCGATATGGGGCCGATCATGGTCCCGAGGCTCAGCGATGTGGCGTAAATACCCATCACGGACCCCATTCCACGCACTCTGCCGATCTCCACAGCCAGGGCTGATCCTGCCGGAACGATCAGAGCCCCGGCAAGTCCCAACATCAGGGAAAGGACGACAAGCCCTTCGAAACTGGAGATCCAGGCGATGGAGGAGATGGCCGCTGCCCCGATAAGGCTTCCAAAGGTGATGGCCCAAAGGTGTCCGAATCGATCCGAAAGGTGGCCCATGGCGGACTGCAGGAGGGTGGTAAGGAAGGTGTTAACCGACAGGAGGATCCCGACCTGAAAGGACGAGAGCCCGAGGGTGGTTACCGCATACAGGGGTAGCAATACCCATGTAAAGCCGATGCCCAGCGCTCTCGTGAATCGAAACAGAAACAGCGCGCTCAGCTTTATTGTCGTCGGATCTCCTCCAGCCCCTCCGGCACCGGGATCCATATGGTCTTTCCTCCCGAAACCGGATGCTCCGGTTTCCGAGGACGGCAGGGTAAACGCGGTGATCAAAAGTGCCGACAGGGAAAGGATCCCCATCGACAGAAAGGCCGCCCGCATGGAGTAATGGTCCCGAAGAAATCCCCCGATCAGGGGGCCGAATCCCAGGCCGGCGAAAAAAGCCGAAGTGAAAGTGCCCATGATAAGACCCTCTTTGCCTTTGGCCGCCAGGTCCCCGATATAAGACATAGCGACCGGCAGCAGCATGGCTGCGGCCAGGCCCTGAACCACCCTGACAAGAATCAACTGAACGGTGGTGGCGGCATAGATATACAGCGGTGATACGGCGGCAAAGAGAACCAGGCCGGTGATGATGAAGGTTTTTCTGCCGAACCTGTCGGCCAGCTTGCCGACAGGGACCATAAAGAGGGTCCTTGAGGCTGAATAGGCGCCGAAGACCAGTCCAAGGACGGTGGAACTGGCGGCAAACTGATCGACATAGGCGGGAAGAATAGGACTCAGGATCCCCAGACCGAGGGAGGAGATGAAAATCGCCGAATAAAGGGAGAGGAAGATCTTCTTGAAGGGCATTGTCAATCAGTTCCCCCTCTCAAGTTTCAGGTTCCAGGTTCAATAAAGTTTGAAGCATCAAAAGATTAAACGGTCCTCCGGATCAGTTCTGGACGCCTTGAAAAATGAAACATGAATTGTGGAACCTGAAACAATCACTTGAGGTGCATCTCCATTCGCTCCCTGACCAGATCCATGAGCTCTCCACGGTCTTCGTAAGTCATGCCCGCTGTCGGGATTGGATCCTCGATGATCAGGTCAACAATACCACCGACGGAACCGAGTTCTCCTTTGGGGACCGCGACCCTTGAACCTCTGATAACAACAGGAAGGACGGGAAGGCCCAGGTTAATGGCAGTCACAAACGCCCCCTTTTTAAATGGGAGCAGTTTACCGTCCTCTGACCTTGTGCCCTCTGCGGCAATGACGATGGAGATCTTGCTCGCAGAGATCCTCGAACTCAGCTCCCTTAAGGCAGCAATGGAACGGTCGTGGTCCTTCCGATCGATGAATATGTGACCGCATCGTTTGGCGGCCGCCCCGAAAAAAGGTATTTTGGCGAGTTCCTTTTTTCCAATAAAACGAAGCTGAAGTGGGAGGTTAGCCACCACTACCGGAACGTCCAGAAGGCTCTGATGGTTCATCACCACCACAAACGGTCCCTCCGGCGGGTTGATCCTCTCCAGCCCTGTTCTCCGCACTCTGACGAAGGACAGATGAATGGCCCACCGAGCCCACCTTCTGATAATGGTTCTGTGAACGGTATGTCCGCTGACACCACACAGGCTCATCAGCACTGCGATCGAGGCCATGATAACGGTCAACAGGTTGACCGTTATCATGGACCAAATCAGCATGAGGGACTGCCTGGGACCCCGTTTTGACATGGCGGAACACTAACACCTGCGTATTTCAGAGTCTATAGGGGGATGAAGGTTTAGGAATTGGGTTTGTACTCAGTTCTCAGTTCTCATCTCTAAGCACTTAGTCCTTAGTACTTAGCACTGCTTCTCTCTAATTCTCCCTTGTCAGCCCCCGGATGGCTCCGGATAGTTCTCTGAAAGGGATGGGCTTGGTGAAGGTCCTCTTCGCCCCTGCCTCCTCCGCTGACTTGACGGTTTTGGAGGAATCGTTCGCCGTGATGACCAGAACGATGAGTTCAGGATAACGCTGAATGGCAATTCTGATAAGTTCGATGCCGTCCATCTCGGGCATCATGATATCCGTGATCAGGATATGAATTACTTCCTGTTCCAGAATTTGAAGGGCGGTGGGGCCATTTTCAGCCTCCAGGGCCTCATAGCCTTCCGATTCGAGATAGCGCCGGACGGACCACCTGACCAGATGTTCATCGTCGACGATGAGAATTTTTCCGCAACCCTCCTTCATGATCAGAAATAGCAAGCAAAAGGCGAGCCATCACAGCTTCAGAAGCCGGATGTAAAAACTGAACAAATTCAGTATCATAGAATGTTGTACAAATATGAAACAGGGATTGCACAGGGCCATATAGCGCAAATTGGTAATTTGACCCAGTTTATCACTTCGATTCAGTGATTTGTGATTCGTAATTCGAGAGTAGAATTTTCCTCCATCTCCCCTATTCCTGTCGCAAAAAGCGACATCGGTCGATGAAATTTTTTCCAAGGGACGGTTCTCAGGAAAAAAGGGCCCCCAAGGGGGCCCAGAATAAATGATAAATATCGACGGTCTTTATGCGGAGTTTATCTCACGAGTCACCAATCACGGATCACTGCATTTTAAGTACATCACCCCTCTTGAAACCTGTCCCCTCAACGACCTCGGCGACGGAGAACTTATCGGAAACCTGGATGATCCTGATCGTACCGGCCCTGGTCAGAGAACTGCCCAGGCTCAATCCGGTAGCAGGGTCGATGAGGTCATCCCCCTTGGAGTACACCGTCATGAACATCCCCTCCGAGATGTTCATGTTGAATCCTGAGTTGACGTAAACCTTCCCCCCTTCGGATTTGACGACCCGGCCCTCCCAGGGCCGACCTTCCATCCCGTCGAGGATAAAAGCGACAGCGTTCTGAACAGCCTGCCTCGTTGCCTGGCCGAGGGCTGTCTTCTTATAGGTCGCACCCCCAAAGGCCACACCGCTGAAGAAGCCTATTCCTCCTATGCCGGAGCTCTTGATCTTACCCTCAGCCCGGTGCGATTGGAGCACCTGGCCGGTAGTTGAATCTATCAGCCGCATATCGATGGCCACGTGGCCGGTGTGAGAGGAACCCCCTATGGCGAGGCCCGGAATGGCGATGCCCCCGACCCCACCGCTCTCCCTCTCGATAAATTCCGTAACCGCCCCCTTGACGAGGATCTGAGCGCCGAGAAGCTCACCGACCCTGGCGACAGTTTCCTGGCGAACCCTGCCGCTGGACCCCAGGTCCTGTTCGGCCAGGACCTCGTCAAGCGCAGTCCTTTCCACCACGATGAACTGATCGGTCTCCAGGAGTTCGGTGATCACCATCTCGGTGAGGTTTCTCTCGATCTGCCAGCTCCTGTCCCACCAGTTGTTGTATTTGACCAGGTTGTCAAATTCCAGAACCGCGATCCGCTTCTTGGGGCCCTCGTAGGGAGGATAGGGGATCTCCTCCATCACCTGCTGCTGTTCAGGGCCCCCATAGGTCGCACAGGATACCAGGGCAAAAGGTAGCAGGATGACAGAACACCACAGCAACCAGTTTCTCATTCTCCCAGCCCCTCTCTCCCTGCCAAGGCAGGGTGTTTTCCGGTCTTGGATTTACCCAATGCTCCGCTCCGCACCGAGAAGATCCGAGACCATTCCTACAAGTTCCTTTTGGGTGAAAGGCTTCGAAAGAAACGCGTCGGCGCCACATCTTTGGGCATTTTCCCGGTTCGCATCATCATCGTAAAACGCGCTGATCAATAGAATAGGGACTTTCCTCTCCAGGTCCAGGCTTCGAATAACAATAGCCACGTTGAAACCGTCGCCCCTGGGCATGGAGATGTCGCTGATGACCAGATCGGGCTTAACCTCGTTGAAACGGTTGACAGCCTCCTCTCCATCCTCAGCCAGGTGGACGTCGTACCCCTCACGCTGAAGAACGATCTTGATAATCTCCTGGATGCTCGGATCGTCATCGACAACCAGGATGGTGTTGTTCTCGACCCTTTTATTCATGACGCATCGTCCCCTGATTCTCCGCTCACGATGACCAGGCGGTTGAAAAGCTCCTTCATCATATCGACGGCGAAGGGACCCTCTCCTCCTCCAGAATCCATCTCCCAGTGGACAAAGGGATACTTCAGATCCTCTTGGACAAATTGACGGACGAGGGGGAATGCTTTCTGCTCCCCGTTGCCTTGATCTGTGAGTAGGATAGCACCTAAGGCACCCTGTGAAAAGGGCTTCCACATGGGCTGGGCCTGGTCGTCCAGCGGCAAAACAAAAAGCTGAATCCTTATTTTATCACTGATCTCGAGGTTTCCCAGGTTTCCGAAAGAGGCATTGAGAACCTCCTGGTTGGAGAAATTGTCCCGCGAGAGCCTGAACTCTTCTAAATCCCCCACCTCGGCAAGAAAGAGTTTCAGCAGATCAGCATTCGAGGAGAAGAGCAGGACCTTACCCCAAGCAGACCCCGACGCAGAGATCCCGTCTGTTTCCAGCAGCTTGCGAATTTTCAGGGCGAGGTCAGCCTCGATGAGCGACGCTGATTCCCTTTTGGCCAGGCGTCTTTCCTCAACGGGCGTGATGATCCCCTTCTGGACAAGCCCGAGTATGGATTTACAGATCTCGTAATCCGTGTATGTGGACTTCTCAACAAGATCCTCCACGCTCTGGTAGAATTCCAGCAGGAGAAGAACTTCCTGGGTGGCCGGTCTGAGATCCTTGGGGAGCTCTTCCGGTTTTTTGTTAATTTTCAGAACAGTTTCAGGTGGAGGCATCCTGGTCTGCAGGGTTTCCCATTCATCCAACTGGCGCATCCCCTCCATGAGGAGAGCGTCCGTTGATCTCGAAATGCCTCTGGAAACAGTGAACTGATCGGGCTGGTACTGGAAGGTTCCCTCTCTCCATCTCAGCATCCTGTAGAGGGCCTTCTCTCCCCTGATCTCACGTTGAGCGGCGTTGATAACCTCGCCTTCCTTCAGGTATACGGTCCCTGTCTGGTCCCTGTAGGTCAACGTGACGATCCCGGTTCTGCGGTTCAGGCTGAAGATCTGCAGAAGATCGACCAGGGACACCTCCTGGAGATGCCCCTCAACGCCCGAACTGACACCTTTGATCCCATCATCCTTTCCCTCCGGGCTCAAAACCCGCGAGATCTTCTCGCTGATCTCCTCCCACCTGAAGGGTTTGATCACCGTGGGGTCAGGGCCGATGGAAGCCAGGGTCGTATCCTTTTCCCGGTCCGCGTTGATCATGAAGATAAAGGGTATCGGGGAGGTGCTGGGATTGTTCCTGAGAAAGGCCCTCAAGCGCTCACCGTCGAAGACCGGCAGGTGGTAGTTGGTGATAATCAGATCCGGTTTCGAGACAATGGCCGCCTCCAGAGCAGAGGCCCCATCAGAGGCCGTCCTAACCTCGTAGGCGGCCTTTTTCAGCCTCCGGCCCAGTTTCTTGACCAGT
>JBFFDD010000121.1:0-8024 GCA_041559575.1 bacterium | reverse complement strand
TCCTGCCGGATGCCGCTGTCCTGGCCGAGGGAGATCTCCTGAGGGTCCAGACCGGGTCGGGTTTTGAGCAGAACGATATCTACGACCTGAACATCAGCGACGACAGTTCCCAGGTTCCGCCGGGCGACTGCTACCCCTGCTGGACGGAGGGCCCTGAGGACAAGGATCCCTGGCACGGCGGCTCCGTGTGGTACGAGCCGCTCTATTACCAGCTGGAGCACGACTACATCGTCGACATCCCTTCGTACTTCACCGATCGGGACAGGCTTCCCTACGGGCAGCGCTGGCGGACGGACGACCTCCGCGATTACGCTCTTTACGATTTCCCGACGGTGGACGTGCAATACTTCGGATGGGACTATCTCGCCGTGGAACCAGGGGGCAAGCTGATCATCAGGAAGGGTTACCGGTGGGACGGGCCGACCACCAGCCCCTTGCCACATTCGAAAAAGATCATTCACGCCTCCATGGTGCACGACGCCATCTACGATCTCCAGAGGAGGCAGGACATCGGCCGGAGCTACACCCACCGCCTCATCGCCGACCTGCTTCTCTACATGATCTCCGTGGACAGCGATTATTCCCGCGCCAGGGCCTGGGCGGACTTTAACATCGTCCGGGGTGGAGGCTGGAGCAAGACGGACGACCCCCTGCCCCAGTGGAAGGAACACGCCGTAGCCGAGGCGGGCCCCGACCAGGAGCAGAGCTGCGGCACACCGGCGGGCATGTGGGTATGGTTGGATGGCTCCGATTCCCGCCACACGCTTACCTGGACCTGGGAGGAGAGTAGCGCACAGGTGGCCACGGGCACCCATGAGTATGTGTTCCTCACCCCGGGGGTCCACACTATTACCCTTACCGCCGACGACCCCTACGCCGAGAACCGCAACCTCCACCACTACGCGGACACCGACGACCTCCTGATCGATATCGGTATCGACCAGGTGCCGCCCACAGTCCAGACCCCGGAGGGGGGCCTGGTGGTGCCCAACGACCCCGGGGAATGTTCGGCGGTGGTCCAATTCGACGTGACCGCTTCGGACGACTGCAGCGAACCCCAGGTGATCTGCGATCCCTCGTCGGGCGATCCCTTCCCGGTGGGCACTCAGGAGACCGTCTGCACCGCGGTGGACGAGGCCGGAAACACGGCGGAAGGATCCTTCGATGTGACGGTCGAGGACGTGGAGCCGCCGGTGATCAGCGTGTCCCCGGTGCCGGTCCGATTGTGGCCCCCCAACCATCAGTACGTGACCTTCGCGGCCGCGGACCTGGTCCTGTCGGTGGACGACAACTGCGCGGAGTCCGCTTCCGTCGATCTGGTGATCACCGGTGCGCAGAGCAGCGAGCCGGACAACGACATCGGGGTGGGGGACGGCAACACGACCGACGACATCGTCGTCGCCCCGGAGGGCGGATCGGTCAAGCTCAGGGCCGAGAGGCAGGGCACCGGCAGCGGCCGCGTCTACACGGTGCACCTGGAAGCCACCGACGCGTGGGGGAACACGGGCCAGGCAACGGTGGAAGTCGTGGTCCCGCACTCGAAATAGGAAGCGCCCGCCCAAGCGGGCAGGGAAAGGTTAAAGGGGAAAGGTTAAAGAAGTGCTCAGTGATAACAAAGAGTCCTGAGTGCTAGGTGATAAGTGATAAGAATAAGTGCGTTAGTACAGTAGTGCACCCGCACGCCCGGCGGATCGCTCGTGCACGAACCCCTGGCAGGGGAGGAACAGTTTATGGTCTATAGTGTATGGTGTATAGGATATATCAGTAATAGTAATGGTGTATAGTATATAGTGTATAGAAAAACCTTTTAAAACCTTACGTTTACAGCTCTTCCTATATACTATTACTATATACTATTACTATAAACTTTAACCATATACGTCCCAAATAAAAATCCTGGACCTAGTCCTAGTCCTGGAACCAGTCCTGAGTGCCAAGTTCTAAGTGATAAGTATAAGTGGATTAGTACATAGCACATAGTACATAGTACAAAGTATATAGTTCAACGACCAGGCACTTTCCTGTGTACCATGTACTGTGTACCTTGTACTTGAAACCCTTTGGCCCCCCGTTTCACAATCCCGTGCAGGAAACCCGAAAGAGGTCACAATTCACGTCCTGACCCCATTTCCCCCTGGACTTTCCCCTTCTCTTTTGTCTTGCGGTATAATTTAACTGCTCACCGGAGGAGGGAAAAATGGTTCCACGGTGGATCCTGGCCTACTCATCCATTGCCCTGGCCGCCCTGGTCGTGCTGCTGGTCTCATGCGGAGGCGGGGGCGGCGGTGGTGAGGTCCACGTACCGGTGATCTCCAACCCTTCCGTCTATCCCGACTGGCTCACCGCGGGCGACGGGGGGGGCATGGTCGAGGTCACCTTCACGCTCGATTTCCTCGATGACGGCGGCGACCTCTGGCAGGCCGTGCTGAAGGTCTACAACTCCCAGGGCATCCTGGTGGTTGACCAGGTTGTGGACATCGTCGGCGCCGGCGGGATCACCGCGGGCTATCTGAACGGCAGCCTGATGGTGAACACCGCCGTGCCCGACATCTTCAGCGTTGAGGCCTGGGTGGTGGACTCCGGCAGCCACCCGTCCAACATCCTGACCGGGTCCATGACGGTCTACGACAGGATCGCCCTTTCCGGACAGGGGGTCGGCGACACGGAGGCGGTCCTCAACTGGACGGATCCCTATAACGGCACCAAAGGTTTTGTCCTGGAGCGGAGCACCTCCCCGGCCGGCGGATTTTCCGAGGTTGCCACCGTCGAGGCCACCGCTCCCAATTTCGTGGACACGGGGGGCAACGGTCTCGTGCAGGGCACCACCTACTACTACCGGGTGCGGGCTGAGGACGCGCCCTACTATTCGCTGGGGTACGGGTACTCGTATCCCGTGGATGTCACCACCCTGCCGGCTCCCGTCGACACACCCACCCTGTACGATGCGTCTATGACCATGGAAGTCGTGGCCAGCCTGCCCTACGACATCAAGGGAGTGGAGATCGCCCCGGACGGGGACATCCTGGCAGCGGCCTACCGGACCATCTACAAGGTGAACCGGAGCACCTTCGCCTATTCGGTCTACAGCGCCAACGTGGGGGGGTCCGGCGAGGAACTCTGGGACCTGGCCGTGGACGGCGCCGGCCGGGTCTTCGCCACCTGCTGCTGGTCCTCGGACGAGTGCGACATCCTGGAGATCTTTGCCGACGGCAGCACCGCCTACCTCTATACCGGGCCGATGAACGGTGCCAGCGTGGACGCCGGCGCCCCCAGCACCCTGTATCTGGGCAACCCCAACGGCGCCCTGTACGAGCTGGATATCAGCGGGACGGCCGGCACCTACCTGGACGACTTCTACAGCGAGCCCTACGTCCGGCCCAACATCTACGGAGTCGCCGCCCCCGCCGGCGGGGACCTGGTCTTCGGGCACCGCTTTGAGGGCCGGCTCTACAGGAGCGATCCGCAAAAGAACGTCACCGCCCTGGCCAACCTGCCGGAATACTACATCTTCAGCCTGGCCGAGGGGGCCGCCACCGGAACCTTCTACATCAGCGGCACCTGGCCCGACGTGGCCGTCTTCCGGCTGCAGGACGGCGTCCTCTCCCTCCTGGCCGCCGGGCTTGACGGCACGGGGAGCATCGACTCCTATGCCGTTAACGGCGCCTTCGGCATCGCGGTGGACGGTACCGGGGCCGTTTTCGTGGGAAGCGGCCGGGATCTGTGGATGATCTCCCCCCTTTGATCCTTCTCAGGACCGTAGAGACCAGGCCGGAAGATGGTCCCTGTCCGGCCCGATCACTCGCCGCCTGCACCTTGTTACTGAAGCCTTAAACCCTGAGATACGACCCCAGGGTGCCGGTGGAGGAGAAGCACCTTGAGCTGTGCGCTGTTGTCGCCGCCATGGGGCCGACCTACCTGTGGCCGCTGCTGTTCGTCCTTGAGGACATCGGGCGAACCTTCGGGCTTGACGGTAAAGCGGCCAGGGAGGCGGTCACAGGTATGGCGAAGGGGGCGGTGGGGGTCATGGAGATGTCAAAGCTCAGCGAGGAGGAGGTCCTGGATCTGATCCCGGCTAAACCACTGGCCGAGGCAACAGCGACGCATGTGGAAGAAAGTCGGGAGACGCTTTCTGAACTGGTGAAAAAGCTGCAGGGGGCGGTGAAGAAATAGCGCTGCCTGTTCTGTCCCCGGCCGCACCCTCACCATCGGCTCCACCGGGAACCCCCGGCCTCGGTCAGGGCCACTGACACTTGGGGTCCCGGGCGCCAAAGTGCTCAGACAACATGATCCGAATGCGCTGCATGAGCTTGACAGGATCCTTTTGCAGGAAGGAGAGGACTATGGAAGTTAAACAGCTAAAACTTGTCTATTTTTCACCCACCGGGACGACCAGAAAAGTCCTGGAAAGTATTGCTGAAGGTATCACTGACCAGGATGTCGAGCACCTTGATCTGACACTCCCGCAAAGGGCAGGCCAAAAAATACCGCCCTTTTCCGAGGAACTGGTGATCGTAGGTGCTCCCGTTTACGGCGGCCGTCTGCCGGTGGACGCAATCCAACGATTCAAAAAGGTGAAAGCGGACAAAACCCCGGCGGTTCTCGTCGTCGTCTACGGGAACCGGGAGTTCGAGGACGCGCTGCTGGAATTAAAGGACCTGGCCATTGAGTTGGGCTTTCACCCGGTTGCCGGCGGCGCCTTCATCGGGGAGCACTCGTTCTCATCCAGGGATCTTCCCATCGCAATGGGACGCCCGGACAGCCTGGACGTTCGAAAGGCCATGGATTTCGGAACCAGGATCAAAGCCAAGGTTGCAGCGATGCGATCACCGGATGCCCCGGGCGACCTGGAAATTCCCGGCAGGTTTCCCTACGAAGGCGGAGCGCGGGCCATGACTGTTTCACCGGCGGTCAATGAAGGTAGCTGCGCCGTTTGCGGCACGTGTGCCGATGTGTGTCCAAAAGCAGCCATTACGATCAACGGAAGCGTGGCCACCGAAGTCGAGCTGTGCATCCGCTGCTCCGCATGTATTAAAAGCTGTCCGGACGGTGCCAGGGTTTGGGAAGACGATATGATGAAAACCATTGCCACCTGGTTGAATGAAAATTGCGGTGCCCGGAAAGAACCGCAAATTTTCGGGATCGATATGTAAAGGCCAATGAGATCAAGAACACCACCACGAGGACACCGGCGGATACGGCGCACCTGAATATTTACTGATCGGTGTGGCCCGCAGTGAGGGTTTGAAGGAGAGGTCTTACGCAATGGCTGTCAAAACGTTCCTGTTCTATATTGGCGCAGGAGTCGCCGCTACGCTGACGATGGACCTGCTTGCGATCGCTTTTAACAGGTTCGGCCTGACCGTCGGCGCGAAGGGGGAGTGGGTCGGCCGGTGGTACCTGGGTATGCTGCGGGGCCGGTTCGTCCACTCCGATATTGCCGCCTCTGCAGAGCGGGGCGGTGAGAAACAGGCGGCGCTGATCGGTCATTTTACGATCGGGATTATTCTCGCGTCGTTCTATTTTGCCGGAGCCCGGTGGCTGGGCGTCCCGCCGTATAGATTCGTGTACGCAGTGGGCTACGGTTTCGCCACCTGCGTCTTCCCCTGGGTCCTGGTCCTCCCTTCCCTGGGCTTCGGTGTCTGCGGGTGGAAGGGTCCGGCTGAGCTCAAGCTGTTTCGAACCACCGTGTTGAACCACCTCTCCTACGGCCTGGGGCTCTGGTGGACCGCCGGGGCGTTCCTGCCCGGATAGGAGAAAGACTGATGAAACTGCGCTGTCTGCCGCCTGTTGCCGCCATCGCCGGGCTCGTGCGGATGTGCACCGGCAGGGTTCACTTTAACCGGCAGCGGGTCGGGGAGGTGCTCGTCCTGGGTAACGGCGAGCGGCACCGGGTGTTCCGCGAAGTGAGGCTGGATCCGGGCCGCCCGGTACCGTCCGGGTCGACGGTTAGGCTCACGCTGCGTTTCCGGTTCGCCCGGTTTTCACCGGCGACAAACAGGCGTCTGTCCCTTCTCCCCATCCCCACCATCATCGGCATGCCGGGTTTCCTGCAAAAAACCTGGACCCACTGTGACGAGACCGGCTACTCCCGGGGGATCTACCTGTTCGAATCGGCCGCACAGGCGGAAGCCTACCGGCAGTCGCCCGTGATCACGGTTCTTAAAAAGAGGACAGCGCAGGGGACCTTCAGCTGGCAGCTGGATCCGGGCCAGGAGGGTCCTGTGGCACGGATCTTTAACCCGGGGATGGAAAGGAAGGTGTGAACCGATGCGTCAAACTCTATCCGTTGCCGTGTTGTTCTGGCTCGGCCTGCTGTTCGCCTCAGCTTTCGCCGCTGCCGGAACCTGGAGCCTGATGAAGGTTCTGAATACCCATTCATTTGCCGAGGTGGCCGGCACCGCCTGGAATCTGGAAGGGCCCCTGTTCAGGATCTGGGCCTTCGCCGTTCCCCTCGGTTCCCTACTGGCAGCCGTCGGGGCCCTTGTCCACGTGAAGGCCAACAGGGCTTTTATCTGGGCCATCGGGTTGGGATTCCCGGTGATCGTTGTCACCACGATCATGGTGTACAGCACCAGGTACTATCCGGGGGGCTTTTACGGCGTGGGCGGCATCCTGATCCTGCTCCTCTTCTTCTCCCTGGTCTGGATGTGGATGAAAAGGTATGCCGGGCAGGATCCCGGGATCAGGGCCGCCGGCAGCCTCAAGCTCATCGGCTACCTGTTCTGGATCACCGGCTCCTGGTACCTGTGCGGCGACACCGCGAAGCTGCACCTGAAGGCCTTCGAGGGCACCTCCGTGCCCAGCCCGACGGAGACCATGGTGTTCCTGGTGCTGGGCTGGCTCTTCGTCGCCCTCGGCGAGTACAGGTCGGGGGGAGGCAGCAGCAAGTAGAAAGTGGAAAGGGGAAAGAAGTCCTCAGTCCTAAGTGATAAGGGATAAGTATAAGTGGATCAGTACAGTAGTGCACCCGCAATCCCGGCGGGACGGTTTTAGTTAAAGGTAACAAGGGAAAGTCGCGGTAATAGGAATGGTTTATAGTATATAGGGAACAACAAAGGGGTCAGGACGTGAATTATGGTATTTCTGAGTAACCATGTCGGATGCGCCGCAATCCACGTCCTGACCCCTTTTCCTCCGGGATCATGAGACGGAAGCTTGAGGCGGACCGATAAGGGCGCGGCACTCTAAAAGGCGTTGAAGCCTGGATCACCCAGAGACACAGGGACCACGGGGTGAAAACCGATGAACGAGTTTCTTTTCTATGTATACCTGGCCAACGCGGTTGTGCTGATCAACCACGAGATCGATTCGGCCTTCTGGAAGGAGTGGGAGCTTTTCAGGCTGCCGGGAGGGAGAACCGGATTCCTGCTCCTGCACTTTCCCCTGCTCGCTTTCGTGCTGTACGGCCTCGTCCTGGTCGGGGAGGGCTCCCGCGCCGGGCTCTGGTGTTCCCTGGTGCTTGCCGGAAGCGGCATCTTTGCCTGGTCCATCCACACCTGGTTCATCCGCCGGGGCCGCGGGGAGTTCACCACCGGGATCTCGAGATTTCTCCTGAGGGCGGCGCTGCTGCTCTCCCTGGTCCAGTTGGGGACAACCGCGGTCCTTCTGTTCTAGAGAAAAACCCCCGGGACCGCCCTTGACAGTGAACGGGTGGTTTTAAAACGAAGTGGTGTGCGATTTACCCGCCACGCTGGGGACCCATCCCGGGATCTAAGATCTTTTACGAGGCTTAAACCTTCAAAGGTAAGATAGGACCAGGATCATTCCGGATCTCAGACGTGCCTGAGGTCGACGGCGTCCCGTACGGGGGTGAGGAAGAGACGATCGAGGGCCGACGGGCTGATGTTCACCCGGACGATGCGGGAGCGGTCACCCGGATGGGCGCGGTTGGCATCGGCCTCTTCCCAGGTGGCGAACAGCATGTTGGCGTTGTGTTTTTTGGACGCCCGGGAGGCCCTCTTGCCCCTGCTGGAGAGCCGGTAGACGAAAAGGCCCTGGTCCTCGCTGGCGCTGCTGGAGCCGCC
>JBFFDD010000120.1:0-8073 GCA_041559575.1 bacterium | reverse complement strand
TGTTAAGATCTGGCGCAATGGTCTGGCATATATCCAGAAGAAGGTCTGCAAAAACTAACTGTTGGCCGGTCTTTAAGTGCCACCCGATTTTGGCGGCTCCCACGACTGAACCAAACATGTTCTTGGTTGCCATGGTCAGAGTCATCTGTCCATGGGTTTTGAGCTTGGGAAGGTTTACGATGACTTCCGCATCGACAACCTCCGCGGCCATTTCCACTGCCCGATAGGTATGGCCCCCGGTTACTTTAGTCAAAACCGATTTATTAAAGGGAAGGATTTCAATGTCCAGTTCCCGAATAACTGTTCCGATCCCGGTCCTTTCAAGAACTTTTGCCAGTGAACCTGTTCCAGGGCTGTCACCCAGACAGACCCTGCCCCCGGCGTCCATCACTTCCAGGGCCACGGCCCTGACGATCTCCGGATGGGTGGTCACCGCCGCTTCGGGTGGTTTGGCAGAAAGGAGGTTGGGTTTGAGCAGCACCCGCTGACCGGGGGACACAAAGGCGGACATGCCGCCTAACGGGGCAAGGCACTTTTTCAGGCAATCCTGCACCGCAGCCGGATCGTAATTTTTACACCTCTGAAGTGCAACAGGTATAGGTGAATGATCATTCATGAGTAATGAGGCAGTGTCTTTGTCGAAATGGAGAAAGGGAGATGGGGAGAAAGGCCGCTTTGATGATCCGGCCTGAGGGACTTGAAACCTGAAACTTGAAACCTGAAACCTCTCACAGGATCTCAAGCTCTCGATCAAAGCGTGTCAGGTTGCGAACCTCGCCATCCGGCATGACAGCCACCACGTCTTCGATACGGACCCCTCCGACCCTCCGATCGTACAGTCCAGGCTCTATGGTGATCACATCGCCGGGCATCAGAACATCCTCGCTCACCGAAACCGTCGGGCTCTCGTGAACGTCCAGGCCGAGTCCGTGACCCGTGCCGTGCAGCAAGCCCCTGCGCGGCAGAGGCTTGCCCTGCGATGGAACCGCGAAACCGCGCCGGATGAAAACATCACACACTACCCGGTGAACGTCAGCCAGGGGTGTGCCCGGGCTCAGCCGATCCAGGGCGGCATCCTGGGCCTCCTTCACCACATCGTGCATTCCCCGGACTGCCGCTGATGCTCTGCCGACCACGAAGGTCCGGCTCATATCGGAATGGTACCTGCTGGACCTGTCTCGCGGGAAGAGATCCACCACAATGGGCGTGTTGGCCCGGATGGGCCCCGTACCCCGCCAGTGAGGATCGGCCCCTCCCCGCCCGGAAGCAAAGATGGAGTCAGCGGTCTCCAGGCCCCTTTCAAGGAGAAAACCCTCCACGGTTGAGCGCAGTTTCTCCGCGGTCAGCAGGTGGCCCTGATGCTGCAGGAAACCGCCCGTTATCCGACACCCGGCCAGGATGGCACGGACGTGCTCCATGGCGGATTCGGTCTTCCTCTGAACACTCTCGACGGCCTTTATCTCTTTAGCTGATTTACGGCGGCGGCGGTCCCGGACAGCGCCCTCGTCAATATCAATCTGGATGCCTTCACCCTCGGCCGCTCTGGCCACACCAAGGGAGAGGGAGGGAAGTACCCGGATCCGGGCCCCGGCTTCCGATTTGACAAAGTTGGTTACTGCCCCGTAAGGAACCTGGTCCCTCCTGAAAAACCGCGACAGGGGCAGGACGCGAACCCCCCTGGTCTCACGCTCGGCCCTCTTGGCCTCCATGTCAGGAACGGCGATGGTCGTCAGGGTTTCGGTCTGGATGGTGGCGAAGGGGTCCGGGCACAGGAATCCCGTGAGGTAGTACTGGTCCGAATCCCGATAACTGTCGGCGAGATGGAAGAGAGGTCGTCGTTCAGCGCTCATGTCTGGAATTCTAGCCCATAGGAAAGGTAAGGGGCAAGGTGTGGGCGCTGACTCGTATCGGAGTAACGGGGTGTCGGTGTGCCGGTGTGAAAGACCAAAATCTTTAACTCAGCCTGTCCGCCACAGCCCGCAGGGCGACGGCGGAAGGACGCAGAGAAATTCCCAGGCTGCCGCAGGGGTACGCGAGGAATGCATACCTCCTCACCCTTTCTGGGGGGAGGATCGAGGTGGGGGGAGAACATTTGCTTGTTGCCTTTCACCCTCCCCTCATCCGCCTTCCCATGAAGCTGCGGCGGGACAAGCGGGCGGGGTGTCTTCTCTGTGTCAGTCGCTCTGTGCGCCCTGTGGTGCGACAGTTTTTTGACCTCTTGTCTCTGGCTTGGAGCTTTTCCTTAGCACTCAGTCCTTAGCACTCAGCACTCTTTGCAGATCCCCTAATAACGGTGGGGGTCTGCAAAGTAATCCATCGCCAGGCACCCCTCCGGGATCACCGCCGAGTGGGGCGTACCTTCTGGGGCGACATAGGTGTCTCCCTTTTTGTAGACTCTTTTTTCACCCCCGATGGTCAGCTCGATAAACCCTTCGATGACAATGCCCCACTGGAAGCAGTGGGAGTGCTCGGGCAGGACCGTCCCCGGCGCGATCTCGAGGAAGACCACCAGGCCGGTGGGTCCGCCCACCTTCCAGCCGCGGATGCCCTCGACGGGCACGTCTATCTCCGGGTTCTGCTTTATCTGATCTGGTAACTTCATGGACAACCTCCCAAATTTGAACCACAGAGGTCACAGAGGAAGGAAAATCGAGCAATCGGTTTTGAGTTAAAACTAAAAAACAACAGCATGATATTAACGGCTTTTCTCCCATGTTCCAGAATATTTTCTCTGTGATCTCTGCGCACTCTGTGGATAAAGCTTTTCATCTCTTTCCCCGTTACTCCACCACACCGACACCCCGTTACATATATCGGTTGAAGAAAGTGACTTCTTCAACAGATTTCTTGCCCGGCATCGGGTCATCGTCCGCGTATCCCGCTGCGATGAGGGAGATCAGGGTGTAGCCTTCCGGAACACCGAGGAGCTTTCGAATATCGTCAGCATAACCCTTTTTGTGGCCCGCGACCCAGCAGGTCCCCAACCCGTTTGCCGACGCGCCCAGGATGATGGTCATGGTGGCAGCGCATCCGTCCTCCATGAAATATTTCTCATCGGCCCGGGAAAAGACCGTGAAACACACCGGCGCGTCGGCAATGAATTTGCCGTGCTCAGCGAGTTCAGCCAGGGATCGCCTCAGTTCCCGGTCGGTCACCGCTCCGAGGAGCCAGGGTTGGATATTTCTGGCCGTGGGAGCCAGCCGCCCGCAGTCCAGGATGTCCCGGATAATTTCCTCCGCCACCGGATCGGCACGATATCTTCGGTGACTCCGTCTCTCCTTGATAAACTTTGCTGGGTTCATGTGGTGCATGAATAACCTCCGGTCCTCATTTTTCAGTTGATAGTTGATGGTTGACAGTTCTGGATAACAAACACAGCGTGCACATTTAGCGAACCTGGGGAGCAGGGATGAAAACCCGTTTCTTAACCCTCGCACCCGGACCCCGATTTTATCCTCCGTAATCTCTGTGGTTAAAGCTTTTTCTTTTCACCACCGCATCACTCTTGAGGAGATCCTTTGGTAATGCTATTCTATGCCTCACTCCCCAACACAAGGAGGTCCTCAATTGCCCGAGATCCTGCCTTTTACCGGAATACGTTACAACCCCGAGGTTATCAGCGGTTTTGAACGGGTGGTCGCCCCCCCTTATGATGTCATCGATCCTGAACAGCACCAGGAGCTCCTCGACGCCGGGCCCCACAACTGCGTCAGGCTGATACTGGGCTCTGACCCCGGACGACCGGGTGACTATCCCCGTGAAGCAGAACGCATGAAACAGTGGCTCTCCGAAGGCATCCTTTTCCGGGATCCGGCGCCGCGCTATTATCTCATTGAGGACTCATTCCAACTGCCGGGAGAGCCCTCACCCCGACGCCGTTGGGGCATTATTGGACGGGTAAGGCTTGAGCCCCTGGATTCGGGGAGGATTCACCCCCATGAGAGAACCCACAAGGGTCCAAAGGAGGACAGGCTGAGGCTCATGAGGACCTTCAAGGGGAACCTCAGCCAGATCTTCACCCTCTTTGATGGCGATGCCTCGGGAATCAAGGATGCCCTGAGCGGTGTCTTTTCCTCCACCCCCGTGATGGACATTACCGACAGGGATGATGTCGGCAGAAAAATGTGGGTTGTCGATGATGAAGCCCTTATCGGGAAGCTGTCGTCGCTGCTCAGCGACCGCAATCTGTATATCGCCGACGGCCATCACCGGTACGAGACGGCCCTGACCTACTCCCAGGAGATGGCTGCGGCGAACACCTCTCACGGCCCCGATGAGGGATATCGGTTTGTCACTATGGCTCTGGTGGGCCTGGAGGATCCGGGCCTGGCTATCCTGCCCACCCACCGCCACCTGTTCGGGTTGAAAGGGTTCCAATTTTCCGACCTTCTGGATTGCCTCGGGAAAGTCTTCAACCTGACGGATCTTGAACCGGAGACCCAGGAGGCCATCCGGTCAGGATCGGCCCCGGAGCCCACGGAGATGGGCGGCTTCATCCTCTATGATCCCCGGGAAGACCGTCTCATCAGAGCGGAGCTTCGCTCCGATGCCGACCTGGCGGCACTCATTCCCGACCTCCCCAAGCCGGTTCGAGAGCTGGATGTTACCCTGGCTGAGAGGATGGTCATGATGGACTGCCTGAACATGACCTCGGACCAGATCTCCCACCTGGAAAACCTCGAGTATTTCAAGGACATCCAGCAGGCCATGGAAAAGGCTCGGGGGGGAGGGCAGGTTCTCATCATCATGGCCCCAACGGGAATCGCGGACCTGATGGCAGTGACCAAGGCTCGTGAGCGAATGCCCCAGAAATCGACATTTTTTTACCCCAAACTCCTGTCTGGGCTCGTTTTTTATCCTCATGTCTAATTCTAATGGATTATGATGGACCTGTTCGGTCAAAACCACCTTCCCCTCCCGATCAACCGGCCCTGCATCTGGGCCATCGGCGGGGGCAAGGGTGGGGTCGGCAAGACCGTCATCACCGCCAACCTTGCCATCCGACTGGCGCAGATGGGAAAGACCTGTGTTGCCATGGACGTTGATCTGGGTGGAGCCAACCTCCACACCGTCCTCGGCATGCCGTCACCCGATTACACCCTGACCGATTTTATCAAGCGAAAAGTGACCTCCCTGAGGGATGTGATGGTGGCCACACCGGTCAGAAACCTCTGGCTGATCAGCGGCTCGAAAGCCCTTATGGAGATGGCCAACCCGAAATATTCCCAGAAAACCAAGATGATCCGGCATCTATTCTCCCTGGATGTGGATCACATCCTTCTTGACCTCGGATCCGGCACCGCCTTTAACATACTCGACTTCTTCCTGATCGCGCAGGATGGCATCCTTGTCGTCCTTCCTGAGCCTACCTCGGTGGAGAATGCCTATCATTTCATCAAGGCGGCCTTCTACCGTAAATTAAAGAGAGCCACAAAAAAAACCGGTGTCGCTGAAGCCATCGACAAGGCCATGGAGGAGAAAGTCGCCAGGGGCATCCAATCGCCACAAACCCTGATCAAGAACGTCATGGAGATCAACCATGAAGCGGGGCTGGCCCTCAAGGACCAGGCTGACCAGTTCAAACCCAACATCATCATCAATCAGACAAGCAAGCTGACCGATCGTGACCTGGGTCTGGACATCTCCGTTGCCTGCAGGGATTACTTTGGCATCGAGGTCAGACCCCTCGGCTCCATCGACGAGGACAATCACGTCCGCAAGGCTATTCGCATGAAAGCCCCTCTCCTGGAGGCCTTCCCTGCGTGTCCCTTTGCCAGGTCTGTCCACTCCATCGTCGACGGGCTGCTCTATAAACAGGTAAGGAACAATGATCAACGGCCCGAAGCCTGAGGATTATAACCTCCTGGCTATCGGTCCGGATGCCGATACCGAGGAGACCCAGAGGGCCTACCAGAGGATGAAGGCGCTCTATTCCGAGGGGTCTCTGGCTACCTACTCCCTCATGAACGAGGATGAGCGCAAGGAGATTCTCGACAGGATCGAGATGGCCTACCTGAGAATCTCCCGGGCCATCTCCCGTTGCGCCACAGGACCTCAAGGGACCGCCCAGGAAGCGGATCGATCGATCCCCCCGGTCAATTACGATGGCGATACCGGCCAGGAAGCCATTGGGCCCTTCCTCAAGCGATGCCGGGAGGATCTCGGCATGACCTTAAAGGAGCTCTCGAAAAGAACCCGGATACGATCCACCTACCTGGAGAGCATCGAGGAGGAGAGGTTCGAACACCTGCCGGCGCCTGTTTATCTCCGGGGCTTTATCATAGAATTCGCCAGGGCTGTCGACATCCGCAATCCGGAGGAATTAGCCGCACGCTACCTGTCTATTTTGGAAGGGTATAAACAGGATAAATGAGAACCCTGATCCTGATTCTGTTGGTGTTTATGGCCCGTCCTTCCCTGGCCTATCTCCCCGCCGCGCCTGAGTTGATGGACAGGATGCACACATCCCAATGGAGAAGGGCAAATCCCGTCGAGATCCGTGTTCAACTGGTGGATTCCCAGGGAGCAACCAGGGAAGAGAGAGCCATCAACTACCCTCAGCTCGGGGAAGCCCCTGCCACAGTCGAGAAGGATCTCTCGTCCTTCTATTTCTATTCCTACCCAAGGCTCTCTACCGAGACAGAAACACTGTCCGCTCATTTTCCTTCCCTTTTTCGTAACGACGCCTCTGTCAAGCTGACCCGACTGGACCGGACAATCTGCTATCTCATCGAAGGCCAGGGGATCAGGCTATGGCTTCGCAAGGACGACTACCTCCCCCTTCGCCTTTCCAGGCTGGGCGAGGATGGGTCCTGGATCTCTGCCAGCTATCTGCAGCCGACAAACGTATCCGGAAGGCTTGTCTATCCCTCCGTCACCGAGATCCGTCACGGTGACGATCTCATTTTTCTCGAGAAACTGGTCCGGCCCGTCGATGAGACATCCCGATGACCGAACGGTACGCCAGGGTCGCCGTTCCCCGTCCCATCGATGACACCTTTCACTACCTGATCCCCCAGACGCTCAGTTCGAGGATCGCTCCCGGCAGCATAGTTCTCGTTCCCCTGGGGGGCAGAACAGTGACCGGCGTGGTGGTCGACGTGGTGGACAGTTCACCGGTCAAGGCAAGGAGCCTCAAGACACCGGCAGAGATCGACCCGGTTGAGGTCAGGGATCTTGATCTGGCCCGGTGGGTGGCATCCTATTATCACTCGCCCCTCGGGCTCATACTCCGCATGATGATGCCTCCTTCCCTCAGGTCCGCCGGTGTCCGGATCAGGCTGACCGAGCAGGGACGTCTCACTCTGGGGGAGAGAAAACAGGCGGAAAAAGATGTTCTTTCCTCACTGGCAGGAGGTCCGCGGACCTCTTCCTACCTGGAAAAACGTCACGACCCGGAGGACATTGACGCTGCCCGGAAAGCCGGCCTCATAGAACCGTTCCTTCCCCTGCCGGCCGGGCCTGGAGCGACTGAGACCGATTCGGCCTATTACCGCGACGAGCAGGAGGTCAGGGAGCTCACCCCGCATCAGATCGCGGCCCTTGATTCCCTTTTGAACGACATAGACTCAGGAGGGTTTTCAGTTACCCTGCTCGAAGGGGTCACCGGTTCCGGCAAAACCGAGATCTACACACGGGCTGCCCGGCATGTGGTGGAGAAGGGTAAAAGCGCGCTGATCCTGGTTCCAGAGATCGCCCTTACACCATTGCTGACATCCCGGCTGAGCCGCATCGCCCCGGGCCGAACGGCGATCCTGCACAGCTCCCTGACACCCGGAGTGCGGAGGGCGGCGTGGGATGCTCTCAAATCGGGCGAGGCGTGCCTGGCGATCGGGGTCCGATCAGCGGTCTTCGCGCCTCTCCCTGACCTTGGCCTGATCATTGTGGACGAAGAGCACGACTCCTCCTATCGTCAGGAGGAGACCCCCAGTTACAATGCCCGGGATGTTGCGGTTAAGAGGGGGCAGCTCAGAGAAATACCGGTTCTCCTCGGTTCCGCCACCCCCTCCATGGAGTCTTTCCGAAACGCGGAGACAGGCCGTTATCAGCTTATAATCCTTCCTGAGCGCGCCA
>JBFFDD010000119.1:0-8089 GCA_041559575.1 bacterium | reverse complement strand
TAGATACCCCCTTGTAGGTCACAAGTCGATCGATAAAGGACAGGAGATAGCTTATCCTCACCCTCTCCTCCCATGCCTCCCGGGAATGGATCCTCCACACCAGGGCGGCCTCGCCCGGAGGGTAGGCCACCGACAGCAGGGTCACTTCTTCCGGATGGGAAAGCAGGGTCAGTCGTATGGAGTCAGGATCAATCTTCACCCCTTTCCAGGAGAAGTCCACCAGGTTCTCACCCTCCTGAAGCGCCAGAACCCTCTCCTCCTCCACCAGGGTCGCTGTGGGATTGTCGAATCGGATAGACGTCGCGTCCCGGTCGGGCAGAGCGACCAGCTTGGTCCTTGCCTCGGCCACGGGCGCCGCCATGATCGTGAGAATGACGGCGAACGGCAGGAATTTTCTCATGGGTCACCTCCATGTCGGGAAATCCCGGGGTTTTACCCCGCGGACCTGTTACCCTTATTACCCCAAAGGATAATAGATATTCCAGGGGAAGGGGAGAGTTCTCATTTCTTAGTCCTTGGCACGAAGTATTTAGAACAAATTTTCTTGCCCCCTTCCCTGTTTTTCCGGTTTCACTTATGATATCTTTTTGCAGGGCCAAGATGGCATGATTCGTCCGGAGGACCCTTTTTGACTACGCTGGTTTGGGTTTTTCGTGTCGTTTCAAAATGATCAAACCACACCAAAATAGAGGAAGACAAGTGCACGATCCATTTGAGACAGACGTCCACACCTTTTTCATCCCGGTCATGGGGATCGGTTTTACCGTCGACACGCCCTTGAGGGTGGCCAAATACGGCATCTCCTCGGTGATCTCTCTGGTTGATGATGTTTTTCTCGACCAGATGAGGAAGTTCCACTCCGAGAAGGCGGGCCTGGATTACGAGGAACTCCCTAAGGATGCCCCCCACCCGCGTGCCCACCGGGTAACTGCTTATCTGAATCTCCTTGATATCCTGGTTAAAAAAGGAGTCGAGGAACTCCAGGCATCACCCTTCGAGCCGGGCAGCGAGATCACCCGGTATTACGAGCTTCTCCCCGAGGGGGCACTGAAACAGACATACACAGACATGCTGGCCTCCGAGGATCCGGCAGCCAGGGCGGCTCTTCAGGAGGAACTCCGGCAAAAGGCCCTTCCCGGAAGTATCGATGTGAATATCATGACCAAGATGGACCGCCCTTATTACCGGAACGGGGACGAATTACCACCGGAGTATGCCGACGCCATGGCCGCTCTGAGGGGGTATGCCAACAGCACCCTGAACTCCTCCATCGTTTTTTCCGCCGGCCTCAATCCCCGCCTGTACTCCTATCTTGCCCAATTCGATGATTTTTTCCCCAATGAATCCGGCGCGATGAGGAAAAAGATCATCCTTAAGGTCAGTGATTACCGTTCTGCTGTTGTGCAGGGTAAGTTCCTCGCCAAGCGGGGCCTGTGGGTATCGGAATACCGGGTCGAGTCCGGGTTGAACTGCGGAGGTCACGCCTTCCCCGCAAGGGGGTACCTCATGGGACCGATCCTTGATGAATTCAAACAGAAGAGGGAAGAACTGGTCCATCAGACCCATGAGATCTACACCAAAGCCCTCGAGTCACGCGGACCCTTTGTCCCCTCCGACCCGCACGACGTCCGCATTACGGTTGCCGGAGGAATCGGCACAAATCCGGAACACGAGTTCCTCCTCAGATACTACGACGTGGATAAAGCCGGATGGGGCACCCCCTTCCTCCTCGTTCCCGAGGTGACCAATGTCGATGACGAGCATCTGGAGAAATTGTGCAGGGCGACGGCCGAGGACGTTTTTCTCAGCGCCGCTTCCCCCCTCAAGGTCCCATTCTGGAACCTCTGGACATCAGCCAGCGAGGAGCTCCGGAGAAAACGCATCGAAAAGGGCCGGCCGGGCAGCCCATGTCCCAAGGGCCACGCCAAGCTTTTCAACACCGAATTCACCGAGAAACCCGACTGCCTGGCCACCAGGACCTATGTGAAAAACAACATCGATCCCGAAGCGACTCCGGCGATCTGCTGTGGACCCGGGATCGTCAACTTCTCAAAAGTCGCCTCCCTGGAAGAGATGATCAGTCACATCTACGGCAGGATTTCCCTGCTGACCAGCTCGGATCGACCCCACATGTTCATCACCGAGATCTCCATTTACATCGACTACCTCAAGAAGGAGATGGAGAAATTCTCCCTGGATCTGATGACCAACGCACCCAAGTATTTTCAGGAGATGAAGCAGAACCTCAACGACGGGATCGATTACTATTTCAATCTCGCAGAGCAGTTCGTGGAGACCAAGCGCAAAAGGTTCCTGGAAGATCTCAAGGCCCAGAAAGAGGCGGTGGAAAATCTGTTCGCCTCACTGCCGGGCAACATGTTAACCGAGGAGGCCGGTTAAATTCACACCTTTTCCGGGATTAATTACTGTTTTCACCTCCCGTCTCTTAATTCATTAACCGATGCTGGCATTGCCACTCCGTTGCCGGCAGGGCATCAACACCCACCCAAAGGAAGGTGCGATGGCCAGACCCAACTATGGATTTGAGAAACGTCAGAAGGAGCTCGCCAAGAAAAAGAAGAAAGAGGAGAAGAGGTTGCGCAAGCTGGCCCGGAAGGAAGCACAGGCCCTGGAGAACTCGGAATCGACCCCGGGGGATTCAGAGAGTGAAGACGAAGAAGAAACCAGCTTTTAGCACCCTCCCGATACGGCCCCTCACAGAATTACCCGGATCTAATTTCCCGTCTTTTCCGGCAGCAGGATCGGTGTCGTCATGCCTTCGAGTTCTCCGCTGGGGATCAGGAGTTCCGTGGTTCCCGCGGAGTAAGGCCCAATCTCATAGACGTTGTAGAAAAAGAGCAGACCTCTTTCCGTTACAGCCATATTGTCGGTGAGGCGAAATCGATCCCCTGGGAAGGAGAAGATGTCTCCCAGGGAGTCATCCGGTCCAATGCCCTTCATTTCACGGAACCGCCTCTCCGCGATGTCGGTCAGCCTGGGGACAGCTCCCGGCAGGATCAGGTCCCGGACCTGAAGCACCCTTCCCGTAACCAGATCGAATGAGGTCAGGTAGGTCAGCGGAAGGGCATGTGCGCCGCCGAAGTAGGAATCCGACCTCTTGGAGAACGACAGGATCCTCGGGTTTCTGAAGATAACCTCGATCTTTTTGTCCACAAACCAGGCCTGAGGGGAATCGGGGAAATGATTCCTGAACATGTTGTAATCCCGGAACAGCTTCTCCTTGATCTCGTAGTAGTCCTCCCCCTGATAGTTGCCCTGCCGATAGAGGAACCCGCGAATATCATCTCGAAGGGCTTCCTCCACCGTCTCATTCGGCCCCTCCATGATAGCGGGGAAGCTGTAGGTGATGTAGGTACAGCCTGGAGTTTCTCCTTTGGGGTAGCAACCCTCGAACCCCCGTGTCAGAGTGACCATGTTCCAGACCACCGAATCCGCCAGAACAGGCCGGTCCAGGCGCAACAGCATAAGACCTGAGAATCCAGCGAGGAACAGGGCCGCTGCCAGCTTCAGGGAAATATTTTTTAATTTTACCGATCTCGGCAAGGGGGCCATATGGTTTATTCTACAGGTTCAAAAAACCGTCAGATCAATATCTAATCCTGCGGCGGCCGCCTTCAAGGGGTAATCGGCCACCGTAACCCGGCTTTCCGCGCCGGTGTCCCTCGCACCCATATCCGTACCGGTAATACCTGGGGTCATAATAATAGATTCCATCAAGACGATAGTACCTTGGACCCCCGTTGCCGTAAATCCCCATCCTGAACCTCGGTTCAAAGCAATACGCGGGATAGCCATATGGGTAACCGTATGGGACGGAATAGTCGTATTCCCTGTCCTCGCTTCTAACCACGTATCGATAGGGAACATCACCGTAACGGTCAAATACCGTCCGGAAGTCGAGGGGCATCTCCATAAGGGGCCTGGGTACATTGGCCAACGGAAGCTCTGTCCACGCCCCCCTGATGCCGGGGCTGTCAAACCATCGACCGCCGGCCCGCTGATACCAGAGGCCGAGGAAAAAGAAGATATCTTCGTCCACGCCGGGGACAAAATAGACACCTTTTCCAAAGATGTAGGTCAGATGTTCCGGGGCCTCGATTGCCATGGGCCCGCTGCTCTCATAAACGGCCCGGGCGGGTGATGGTGTCGTCAGCATGGCGGCGACCGTTACAAAGGCCAACACCGCAAAGATCATTTGTTTCATCTTACATCCCCCTTTCATCCCTAACCGTCCGGGAGGCACTCGTACACTCCTACTTTAAATATAATTCAAAAACCGGACGGTGACAGGGGAAAGAGCAGTGGAAAGTGACAAGTGGAAAGTGGAAAGTACCCTTTACCTTTAGCCTTTAACCTTCAGCAAGCCTTCTTCCTTCTTTCCTCAGTTCTTCAAACCTCATACTATTCTGAATCCTCCAGCTCCTCCCCCAGACGCTGGAGATCCTCGATGATGGACCGGCCCTCGGCAATAAGCCTGGCCTGCAGGTCCGGCTCTCTCATGAACCTCATGAAAGCCCGGATCCGCTGCAGCGTACCGCCCGCCCGGTCCCGGTACCGGACCGTGAAATAAGCGGACAGGGGGAGGGACAGGGCATAGACGGCGGTCCAAAGGACCGGTAGATAGAACCAGGCAAGGGAGATCTGGACGATATAGAACAACGGGAAGATCACTACCCCGGGGGCCACCACGCTGGTCACCACCTGGTCCCTCTGCCGGGCCAGCTTTCGGGCCAGAAAACGGACGATGTGGTAGGGGAAAAAATGGTTCACCGTTCCCCAGACCGCTATGGGCAGTCCGGTGAGGAGGACCCCGAACTCACGGATCACGAAAAGGAGCGCCCGCCATGTCTCCATGTGGATGTAAACCTCGGCGGGCACGATCCCCAACCGGCGCAGTTCAGTGCGATACTGCTTGACCCGCATACGCAGGTCTTCGACCTCCCTGGTCCGGTTCTTCCTGATCCGGTCATACCCCTCCTTGACCAGCTTCACCAGGGACAGGCGGACGGCAACGGACTCCTTCTGCCGGCCGATTCGTGGTGGCGGCATCCCTCCGGTGCGCAGGATATCGGCGGCCCAGTTGAGCAGGATCGAATCCTCCAGCTGTTCGAAATTGAGGGTCAACTGCCGCACCCGGCCCTCTATTTCCGATGTCAATTCCCCCGGCCCACCGCCAGGATTGGACCTCATCCAATCCTCCACATCGATGGGGACGCCAAAGCGGATCCAGGCGTCCGATCGGAATCGTCCCTTCTTGGGAAAGTGAAGCCCCACCGGAACCAGCTTCAGGGGCTCAGCCGGGGTTTCCGACTCGGTAAAGTCGAGGGCAAGGCGGGCGGCTCCCCACCGGAAGGATCTGATGCCGGGATCGGAATGACTCTGGCCCTCGGGGAATATGCACAGAGCTCCTCCCAGATTCAGCCGGCGGCGGCATTCGGCAAGGGCCCTTTCATTCCGGGTCCGGTCGGCCCCGAGCTTCTCGTCCTGCTTGCGGTAAAACCGGATCACCTTGGCCGACCGCATCAGATACCCGACCAGGGGATATTCAGACAGGGTGCTTTTGGCCGTCAGGGAAACCGGACGTTGTACGTATTTCAGAACCACCAGTGCGTCCACGAGGGCATTGATGTGGTTGGGGAGGAAGATCACCGGACCGGATTGGGGGATGTTCTCAAGACCATCCACCTCCATGCGCCGAAAGAAAACCCCCAGGGCCCTTAAGAACAGGAAACGGACAATTATGTAAACCAAGGTATCGCCTCTTTTTCAGTTCTACGGGTCAACCACCGATCGTAAAATAATTCTAACACTTTTTAATGATCGGCAAGGAGGCCCACCTTTTGGGACCAACCCCTTGGTCCTCCTCCGCCAACCCGGGCTTGACAATTTTTCCTTTTCCCTGGATAGTATGCCACCAGAAACGACCTTGCCAATGTTAGGGGTGCTCGGAATCCGGGCTGAGATAAGACCCTTAAAACCTGACCTGGATAATGCCAGCGTAGGGAAACGGTTATGGTGAGAGCCCTTTAAAAGGCCTTTGATTAAACCGTTCCCTCCAGGGGGCGGTTTTTTTATGGAGAAAAGAGATAAATCCCTCTCGAATACCCAGAGAGAGGTTTACAGCAGGCACATCCCCATCCCGGAGGTGGGGCCACAAGGCCAGATCAAGCTCCTGGGAAGCAGGGTTCTGGTCATCGGCCTGGGGGGACTGGGCAGCCCGGCGCTCTACTACCTTGCCGCCTGCGGTATAGGTGAGATCGGCATCGTGGACAGCGACCGGGTTGAGCTTTCCAACCTCAATCGCCAGATCCTTCACGGACATCCCGACCTGGGCCGGGAGAAGACCCGGTCGGCCCTGCAGAGCATTCGACCGATCAGCCCTGATGCCCGCATAAAATCCTACACCATGAGATTGGACGAATCCAACGGCCCCGACGTCATCCGATCCTACGACTTTGTGGTCGAAGCTACCGACAATTTCCAATCGAAATTCCTCATCAACGACATCTGTGTCAGGGAGGGGAAGCCGTTTACCCATGCGGGCATATTGGGAATGTATGGTCAGGTCATGACCGTAATTCCCGGAAAGGGCCCCTGCTACCGCTGCGTGTTTCAGGACAAACCCCGACCGGGGAAGGTCAAGACGGCTGCGGAGGCCGGCGTGCTTGGCAGCGTTCCGGGCGTGCTGGGGGCCATTCAGGCGACGGAAGCCATAAAATACATTTTGGGGATCGACGGTCTGTTGACCAGCAGAATTCTGACCTTCAACGCGGCGACGATGTCTTTCAGGGACATAAAACTGCCGACGGATAAACGTTGCGATACCTGCAGTGGGGTCGCTCCGGAGGCAAAGTAGTGCGAGGAGGCCTTTCGTGACCGACAAACCGCTTGTTATCGGGGGACATCAATTTTCCTCACGCCTGATGATGGGGACGGGCAAGTTCTCCTCTCCCCAGGTCATGGCCGACGCCCTTGACGCGAGCGGAGCCGATTTCGTCACAGTCGCCCTCCGGAGGGTGGAGTTGGAGAATCCCAAGGACAGCATCCTTTCCGTTATCGACCGGGATCGTTACGTTCTGCTGCCGAACACCTCCGGCGCCCGTGACGCCGATGAGGCCGTGCGCCTCGCCCGTCTGGCCCGGGCGGCCGGCGGCGGCTCTTTCGTCAAGCTGGAGGTTACGCCTGATCCAAACTATCTCCTTCCTGATCCCGTAGAGACCCTCAAGGCCGCTGAGATCCTTATAAAGGATGGGTTCGTGGTCCTTCCCTACATCCACGCCGACCCCGTATTGGCCAAGCGTCTGGAAGAGGCCGGGACGGCGACCGTGATGCCTTTAGGATCCCCCATCGGGTCCAACCGGGGTATCAGAACCAGGGATGCCATCGAGATCATCATCGAGATGGCCAACGTTCCGGTGGTGGTCGACGCGGGTCTGGGGGCGCCGTCCCACGCCGCCGAGGCCATGGAAATGGGGGCCGATGCCGTCCTTGTCAACACCGCCATCGCCGTGGCCGGAGACCCGGCTGCCATGGCCCTGGCCTTTAAACAGGGCGTTGAAGCCGGCCGGAAGGCTTTCCTGGCCGGGCTTGGAAAACCCCGTAAGAAGGCAGAGGCCTCCAGCCCCCTCACCGGTTTTTTGAGGTAGAGAATGTCCTTTTTCGACGAAATACAACGGTACGCCTGGGATGATGTGCACGGTGAGATCCGTGGCCGCTGCCTTGGGGATGTGGAGCGGGCCCTGTCTTCAAAAACAGTGGGGTTCGAAGGGTTGATCAGTCTTCTTTCCCCGGCGGCCGACTCCATGCTGGAGGAGATCGCCCAACGGGCCCAGCTCCTGACAGAGCAGAGGTTTGGAAGGGTCATAGGGCTCTATGCCCCCCTTTACCTTTCCAACAGCTGCACCAACTCGTGCGCATACTGCAGCTTCAACTCCGACAACCCCGTCAACCGCTTGACGCTCACCCTCCATCAGGTGGAGGCAGAGGGCAACTACCTGCATGAGCAGGGTTTCAGACACATCCTGCTCGTCTCCGGCGAGGACACCAAAACGCTGGGGAAGCGATATTT
>JBFFDD010000118.1:0-8136 GCA_041559575.1 bacterium | reverse complement strand
GGCGGCCCGCGGGCAAGGGTTCATAGATCACTGCCGCCCCTCTCCTTTCGCCGGAAATGTGGCTCCCGGCCAAAACCCATCTGCGACCACCCTGGGGGTCGATCAGGCTGCCGGCATCCACCTGGACAAGGTGATCCCCCGCGGCGTCGAAACTCCTGAATATACTTCCCTGCGCGTTGGTGCTGTCACCCCCTCCGTCGATAAGGACTACCACGCCTTCGACCGGCTTCACGTCGTCAGCCGAAACAGGCTGGTTGACCGGATTGGCCGACTCAAGAACCTTGACCACTATGGCCGTCTCCTCGGGGAGGGGGATCCAGCAGGCGGTGAGGAGAAGGGACAGGACCGTGAGACACACCAGCCCCAGGCCGTGCTTCGTCCTCATCCCATCAGCTCCTTCAGGGTTGCCTCCACGCTTTCCATCAGTTTCGGGAGTCCGTCGGGTTTTTTGCCTCCGGCCTGGGCCATGTCAGGACGGCCACCGCCACCGCCTCCCACCATGGGGGAAAGGCGCCCGATGACCTGCGAGGCCTGGATCCTGTCCGTGAGGTCCTTGCTCACGACGCAGACCAGAAAGGCCTTCTCCTCGTCGCGGGTGGCCAGGAGGACCAGCCCGCTGGCCAATTTGTCCTTCATCCGGTCGGCGGTATCCCTCAGGGACGCCGGATCCTGGCCGGGCAGCTCGGCGGCGATGTATTTCAGCCCGTTGACCTCCCGGATCTGCTCCTGAAGGTCCGTGCCTCCGCCGGCGATCTCCCGCTGCAGATCCCGGATCCTCCTCTCCTGCTCCTGTATCGTGGACAGGAGCTTCTGGAACCGAACGGGAAGCTCGGACACAGGAACCTTGACCGAATCGGCCATTTCCCTGAGGGAGGATTCCTCGACCCTGATCCGGTCCATGACCCCCGTCCCGGTGACCGCCTCGATCCTCCTCACACCGGCAGCGACGCTGCCCTCCTGGAGGATCTTGAACAGCCCTATGTCACCGGTGCGCCGGGCGTGCGTGCCCGCACAGAGTTCACTGCTTACCCCGGGCACCGATACCACGCGGACCTTGTCCCCGTATTTCTCGCCGAAAAGAGCCATAGCCCCCTGTTCCATGGCGTCATCCACCGACATCTCGGCGGCCCGCACCTTTATGTTCTCGAGGATCCGGGTGTTGACCGCGTCCTCTATCTCGTTCATCTCCCCCGGTGTCAGAGCCGAGAAGTGGGTGAAATCGAAGCGAAGCCGGACCGGATCCACCAGCGACCCGGACTGTTTCACGTGCTCGCCGAGGAGCTGGCGAAGGGCGGCGTGGAGCAGGTGGGTGGCCGTGTGGTTCCTTCTGGTGGCCGACCGCTGATGGTGATCGATCTCGGCCCGGCATTCATCGCCTAACTTGACCCGGCTGTCCGGGGCCATCTCGCACCTGTGGATCACCAGATCGGGCAGGGGTCTTGACGTGTCTATGACCCGGGCGTGGAACCCGTCACCCTCGATGACCCCCGTGTCACCGACCTGGCCGCCGCTCTCACCGTAGAAAGGGGTCCTGTCCAGGACGATCTCCAGTTCGCCGCCTCCCTGCCAGGAGTCCACGGATCGACCCCCCTGAGCGAGACCCGTGACGGTGACCTGATCGGCTGTCTCCTCCTCGTAACCGGTGAACACCACCTCACCGGCGCTTTCCCTCAGGCCCCGGTAAAGGGCCGGCACATCCTCTTCCCCCGATCCGGCCCAGGCGGCACGGGCTCTCTGCCGCTGCCGTTCCATTTCCCGGGAGAACCCCTCATCATCGACGGTCAGATCGTTCTCCTCGGCGATGTCCTGGGACAGGTCAAGGGGAAATCCGTAGGTGTCATAGAGCTTGAAAACCTCTTCACCCGGCAGCTTTTTGCCCCCCGAGTCTTTGACCTGATCGATGAGTTCCTCAATACGGCGCAGCCCCTGGTCGAGGGTCTTTCCGAAACGCTCCTCCTCCAGCTGGACGACCTTGACCACCGTGTCCATGTTCTCGGGAACCTCGGGAAAGATGTCCCCCATCCTGTCACCGACCAGAGGGCAGATCCTGTACAGGAAGGGCTCTTCCATGCCCAGGAGCTTGCCGTGGCGGGCGGCGCGTCTCATGATCCTCCTCAGGACGTAGCCCCGGCCCTCGTTTGACGGCAGGATGCCGTCGGATATGAGAAAGGTGATGGCCCGGATGTGATCGGCGATGACGCGGAGGCTGACGTCCTTCTCCTCGAAGGAGCCGTATTTCACACCGGAAAGGGCCGACGCCTCCTCGACGAAGGGGAACACCAGGTCCGTGTGATAGTTGCTGTCCTTCCCCTGGAGGATCGCCGCCAGGCGTTCGAGGCCCATTCCGGTGTCGATGCTGGGCTTGGGGAGGGGGGACAGGTTGCCGGAAGCGTCCCGGTTGTACTGCATGAACACCAGGTTCCACAGCTCGAGATACCTGCCACAATCACAGTCCGGCCCGCAGCTGTCCAGACGGCAGCCGTATTCCTCGCCCTGGTCGAAGAGGATCTCGGAGCAGGGGCCGCAGGGTCCCGTCTCCCCCATGGCCCAGAAATTGTCCTTCTCGCCCAGCCGGTGGATGCGTCCGTCCGGTATGCCGGCCACCTCGATCCACAGGTCGTGGGCCTCGTCATCCTCCCGGAACACGGTCACCAGGAGCCGGTCGGGATCGATGGAGACCGTCTCGGTGAAAAACTCCCAGCCGAAGTGGATCGCTTCCCTCTTGAAATAATCCCCGAAGGAGAAATTGCCCAGCATCTCGAAGAAGGTATGGTGCCTGGCTGTCCTGCCGACGTTCTCCAGGTCGTTGTGTTTGCCGGAAACGCGCATGCACTTCTGGGTGGAAGCCGCCCGGAGGTAATCCCTCTTCTCCTGCCCCAGGAATACGTCCTTGAACTGGACCATGCCCGCATTGGTGAAGAAAAGTGTGGGATCGTTCTGGGGGATAAGGGAGGAGCTTCTCACTCTGCGGTGCCCCCTCTCCTCGAAGTAGTTCAGGAATGTCTCTCTTATTTCGGCACCCTTCAAGCCCTCTCCTCCTTGTCGCTGTCGCCCAGTGCCGTCCAGATGGCTTCCGATGAGAACCCCCTGCCCCTCAGAAACCTGAGCAGGGATCCTTTCTGCTTTCTTGCCTCGGCCCGTCCCAGACCGCGCAGCTTCTTTTCCAGGATCGTTCTGGCGATCTTCGCCTCGTTGGCGGGAGGCAGGTGGAGGCTCAGGACCCGGTCGGCTATTTCCTCGGAAACCCCTTTTTTTCGAAGCTCAAAGGAGAGCCGGATCCTTCCGTACCCTCGGTTGGCCGATCTGCTTTCCACCCAGTTGGAGGCGAATTTCTCATCATCCAGATATCCCTTCTCCGCCAGGTCGCTGACAACGTCGGCGATGACCTCATGGGGAAAAGCTTTCTGATGGAGCCCCGTTTTGATCTCGTGGGCGCTGCGCATCCTCCTGGCCAGGGCCCTTATCGCCCACCGGTAGGCTTCCCGCCGGGTCCCTGTGCCCATCAGATTCGATCTAACTCCAGATCACGCTCCTGTCCGGCTTCAGCGTCCTGCTCCTCATCAGAGGCGCCCTGATCCTGGGCCATCTTCTCGAATTCGGTCCAGGACTCGTCGGTGGCATCGATCCCCTTGACCTTGAGGGCAAAGTCATCGGGGCGGGTGCTCTGCCGAAGGGCTTCCTCGTAGGTGATCAGCTTCTTCTTGAACAGCATCATGAGGGCCTGATCGAAGGATTGCATGCCGTACTGGGTGTATCCCTGCCCGATGACGTCGGCCAGTTCGTGGGTCCTGTCCTTGTCGATGATGCACTCCTTGACCCTGTTGGTGGCGACAAGGACCTCCACGGCGGGAACCCGTCCCTTACCGTCCGACCGCGGCACGAGCCTCATGGAGATGATCCCCTGAAGGACACCCGCCAACTGGAGCCGGATCTGCTTCTGCTGGTAGGGCGGGAATACGGAGATGATCCTGTTGACCGTCTCCGTGGCATCGACCGTGTGAACGGTACTGAGGACCAGGTGGCCGGTCTCGGCCGCCACCAGGGCCGTTTCAATGGTCTCGAAATCCCGCATCTCGCCGACCATGATCACCTCGGGGTCCTGGCGAAGAGCGCTCTTTAAAGAGGCGCCGAAGGAGAGGGTGTCGCTGCCGACCTCCCTCTGGTTGATCAGGCTCTTGACATCACGATGCAGATACTCGATGGGGTCCTCCACCGTTATAATGTGGGCCGTTCGGTTGTTATTTATGTGGTGGACCATTCCGGCCAGGGTGGTGGACTTTCCGCTTCCTGTGGTCCCGGTGACCAGGATCAGTCCGCGCGGCCGGATCGCCAGGGATTCGAGCACCTTCGGCAGATTGAGTTCCTCCACCGACAGGATCTTAACCGGTATCAGCCGGAAAACCATCCCCACGGTCCCCCTCTGCTGGAAGATATTGACCCTGAAACGTCCCAGACCCGGCACGCTGTAGGCGATATCCAGTTCGTTGCTCCGCTTGAAACGGTCCTTCTGGGCATCGTTCATGATCCCGAAGGCCATCTTCATCACGTCTTCCTGGGTCACTCTGCGCATCTGGGGGATGGGGTGCAGCTTGCCGTCCACCCTGATCACAGCCGGGTTCCCCACCTTCAGGTGAAGATCCGACGCATTGTAACCTGCGGCCTTTTTCAGAAGGTCATTAATATCAATTGCCGCTTCTTCGCTCATTCCGTCTCACCTCCGGGATCTGAATCCAGTGGAGCAAGGTCATAGTGTTCACGGACCTTTCCTTCAAGCTCCGCGGCCACATCGGGGTTTTCCTTCAGGAAGGTCCTGGCGTTCTCGCGTCCCTGTCCGATCCGCTCATCGCCGTAGGAGTACCAGGCACCACTGCGGGTTACCGAACCGGTCTCGAGGGCCATGTCGATGAGGGCGCCCTCCCTCGAGATGCCCTCCCCGTTGATCATGTCAAACTCAGCCTGCCGGAAAGGAGGAGCGATCTTGTTCTTGACCACCTTGACCCGGATCCTGCTTCCCACCGTGGTATCCCCCTCTTTAAGGGTGCCGATCCGCCTGATATCAAGCCTCACGGAGGAGTAGAACTTCAGGGCATTGCCGCCGGTGGTCGTTTCCGGGTTGCCGAACATCACGCCGATCTTCATACGGATCTGGTTGATGAAGATCAGGGCTGTCCTGGTCTTGCTCACCGCACCGGTCAGTTTCCGGAGGGCCTGTGACATGAGTCTTGCCTGAAGGCCCATGTGTGAATCGCCCATCTCTCCCTCGATCTCGGCCCGAGGAACCAGCGCCGCAACCGAATCGATGATGATGATGTCCATGGCTCCGCTGCGCAGGAGCATCTCGGCGATCTCCAGGGCCTGTTCCCCCGTATCGGGCTGGGACACCAGTAGGTCATCGGTCTTAACCCCCAGTTTTCTGGCGTAGCCGATGTCCAGGGCATGCTCGGCGTCGATAAACGCGGCAACCCCCCCGCTCCGCTGAGCCTCGGCCACCAGGTGAAGGGTCAGAGTTGTCTTTCCCGACGATTCCGGTCCGTAGATCTCCGTCACCCTTCCCCGCGGAATACCCCCGACACCGAGGGCGACGTCGAGGGGAAGGGCTCCCGTGGAGATAACCGGAACCCCCGGTACGGCCTCATCGGAACCGAGGCGCATGATGGAGCCCTTTCCGAAGTGCTTCTCAATCTGGCTTACCGCCGCGTCTATTGCCTTTTCCCTGTCAGATCTCTGTGTCATTTCCCTCTACCTCCCGGCCTTCCGGGTCCGATGGTGTTATCAATCGAAAAATAATAGCAAATCGCGTTCCATTTTACTACATATGTGGATGGTCGAAGCGGTCGTGAATGAAGAAAATGGGGATCAAGAACAAGAACCGGCTGAAAAACCCTGAATCGTGATGAACAGGCAGGTCTTACAGCCCGGCAAATGGATGCAAACCGGGTTGTTTGTCCACATCATTTAGGCAATTGGCCCTGTTATACCTCTGGCATCCCCCATGGACCTGCATTCCGGCATCATCTTTTCTCTCAATAGTCCGCCAAAAGACTCAGGATCAAGACCTGTCAGTGTCCGCAGGGAATACCACACCTTTAATTACAATTTTGAAACAGGGATCCTTTTACCTGCCTTCAGTTTCCAGTCTCTCATCTCCCGTTTCCAGCCCCGGGAGGCGTTTGATCTACTATCCGTGCCGGAAGGTAAAATCCCTCACCACCTCGTACCTGACCCCGCCGGACCCCGGATGGCTGCGGTAAAGGGTTACCCGACCGACCCCCTGATCCCCCCAGCGCCTGCCCCTCAGGGCATCGATCCTGCCGGCCAGCTGCCGCATGTTGATGTTCCCCTTGACCCTGCCCAGGGTGATATGGGGGGAAAACCCCCTTCTTTCCCGTTTCCAGCCGATGGATCCGGTGGCCTCCTCGATGAGTTCGAACAGTCTCAACAGGGTGCCGGTGGGCTCCCTGACATCGGCCCATACCACCCGCGGACGGGAGGTAGCCGGGAAAACACCCGCCCCCAGGACCGAGAGGTCAAACGGCCAGACGTTTCGGGCCACCTCCTCCATGGCCACCGTCAGGGACGGCACCTTTTCCCCACTGGTCTCCCCGAGGAATTTCAAGGTGAGGTGGAGGTTCTCCGGCTTCACCCAGCGGATAGGGGCCCTGGCGGCGCGCAATTCCTCCACCGCTCCGGCAAGGGCGGCTCTGACGGACGGATCGAGGCTGACGGCCAGGAAAAGCCTCATGTCCCCGGCTCCTCCTCCTGCTCGGTGAACACGGCCAACGCGCCTCTGACCGCGGCCTCCCGGACCGCTTCCCTGTCGCCGTCGAAATGAAAGCGCCGGACCGCGGTGCCGCCGGGCGTCCGGACGGCGACATACACCGTGCCGGGCGGCTTCTGATCGCTCCCCTCCGGTCCGGCCACTCCTGTGATGGAGATGCCCGCATCAGCGTCGGTCAGGGTGACGACACCTTCCGCCATAGCCCGGGCGACCTCCCCGCTGACGGCGCCGTGCCTCTCGATCACCTCGGGTTCCACCCGGAGGAGGGAGATCTTGAGGCTGTTCGAATAGGCCAGCACGCCGCCGACAAAATAGGCCGAACTGCCCGGGACGGACGTGATGCGCCCCCCCAGCAGGCCGCCGGTGCACGATTCGGCCACCGCGATCCGCCAACCCTTCTCAAGGCAGATCCTGGCCACCTCTTTTTCGGGTGATTCGATCATCTTCATACGTTGACGCCTAATAGAATCCCTGTTCCAGATTCCAGATTCCAGGTTCCAAATTTCAAATACGTCCAAAATCCAAAAGGATACTTTTAATCTATAATATCGAATTTCTAATTTCCGGGGGGGAGGCCGTCCGGACCCCAAACCCTGGACCCTAGAAACTAGACACTACTTTTTCTACAGCACATAGGTCCTCAGGATCCACAGGCAGACCCAGGAGTAGGCCCCTGCCATCAGGTCGTCGGCCATCACCCCCAGGCCCCCTGCGAAAGCGCGTTCAACCGTTCTGACGGGAGGCGGCTTGAGGATATCGAAAAAACGAAAAAGAAAGAAACCGGCCACGATGGTAACCGGTTCAGCGGGCGATCCGATCATGGTGACGAGAAAACCGGCTATCTCGTCGATAACCACAGGTTTGGGATCCTTCGAACCGGTGATATCCTCCATCCGGGTGGCCAGGGGGATCCCGATGATAGCGGTTAAGACCATTCCGGAAAATACACCCCAGAACCCCCATCGGGAAAGGACTATAAACAGTGGGATGGCCATAACGGTGCCGGCCGTACCCGGGGCGAACGGCGAGTAACCGGCGCCAAGGCCGGTGGCCAGAACACGGATCAGGAATGCCTTCAAGGCAGCCTATCCAAGCTGATGGTGACCATCCACCACGTGGGTATCGGCGATCCGGTCCCCGAGACGCTCGCCCCGTTCGTCAACAGCCACCAGCCAGACCTCGATGATCAGCAGGGGAAGGCCGGCGATGACCAGGAGGATCCAACAGAGGACCGGTATTGCGGCGAAGAGGAAGAAGAGAATAAACGGGAGATTGCGGTAAAGGGAGGCTTTCAGATCGCAGGGGAGGCCGTCTTTTTTGATCACATCGAGGCCGAAAACCATCTTTCCGAGGCTCTG
>JBFFDD010000117.1:0-8165 GCA_041559575.1 bacterium | reverse complement strand
GAGATTTGGCCACCCTTCTGGGAGAGGACGAATGGACACTACAGGGCTTCCTGACGTTCGAGTTCGACGCCCGTTGGAACAGCCAGTTTGATGACAGGGACAGTCTGCTGAACCTGGAGCACGGGTATATACCGTAAAATAAGATATCAGAAATTGGAGCTCAGAGATTGGAAAATGGTTTTTGCAAATTAACCTAGCAAAATAGTGCCAGTATGGGTTGACAAAAATCCTTTTAATAACTATTATTTATATCGAGAAAGGGCCTTCCGTGAAGGGAAGGTCCTTCTGCGTTCTAAGCTGATAAATTAAATCTCGGGGAGAAGAGGAGACCCTCGAATGAGAAGGATAGTTTCACCGACAATCCCGGTTATTTTCGTTCTGGTGCTGCTTCTGCCCAGCATCACTTTCGCCCTGTCACCCTTCAAGGTCGCGCTGAATTTCATGTGCGGCTGCGGTTCGTGTGACGAGACACTGTCCGAGTGCGAATGCCCTCAGTCGGACGGCTACAGGGCCGACCTCGAGGACATGGTCAATAGAGGTATGTCGGAGGATCAGATCATAAACGAGTTCGTCAATCGATTCGGATCGTCCGTACTGGTGGCCAATGCCGCGGCCGCCCCGCCCTCCAGGTCCTTCGATCGGGACGGCGGCCTGGACAAAAGAACTGTGGGGATCATGCTCGTTGTTTTCGGCCTGTCGCTGGCGGGGGTAATGATGTTCAAATACGCCAGACCGGCCCCCCAGCCGTCGGGACGTGGCAGATCTTCCGGGAAAAGACGACCCCCGGAAACCCGGGCGAGGAAGAGGTCGTCAGGCCCGGAGAAGAAAAAGCGAAGGGATTCCGGGTTCCGCGATGGGGATGATGACGACCTGCTGGACGATTATTTTCATGATTAAGGAGCATGACAGGAGAGACGGTTAACCATGACCAGCAGACGGATGACAGAGATGGTCTGCCTCCTGACGCTTGTGGTTGTCGCAGCGGGAATGGTTTTCCTGGTTCATCATACGGGTAAAAGCCCTGAAGGGATTATCGGCTGTCTGATCCTGCTGTGTGCCTTTATCGTGTCGATTTTTATCATGCCCTTTCCGTCCATGCGGGCCGAAATGGCAGTAAGCAGAATGCCCGGGACCGGAGAAAACGTAACCAGCCTCCTTTTCAGGCCCCCGAGGCCCTAGAGGAATTGCCTCGGTGGGGACAGTCAGGATACACTGAGATCAAAGAAGGAGGAGGATGAACCATGGAAACGAGAAAAGAAGAGGGCTTCTGGAAAAGGATCAACGCCAACGTCAAGAGGATCTTTGAAGAGCTGAAGGAGGATTCAGTGGCCAGCAACCCCAAGAAACCGGTGGACTGCTGCAATCCCCCGACGGCCCCTAGGCTGGATCGGGAGAAAGACTCCTCGCAGCACTGAGAGACTTCGAGGACCACTTAAATCAGCGTTAAGGGCGGTCCCGGATAAATCCGGGACCGCCCTTTTTTTTGAAGAATATTTTTATCCGGTTCTCTCTCGTCCGCTCGTTTCACTAGCTCCCCCTTCGCTAAAGCTATAACGGAAAAACAAGTCACCAAGACGAGAAAGGTTCATTCTGGAAATTATACCCTGGATACCGGATCTTACCTTTGCGTTCTTTGCGGCTTTGCGAGAGCCTGCCTTTGCCAGTCTTTGAGTGAGAACAGCATGTCTCTCGCCCGCTCGCCATGCTCGCTCAAGACGCCAGGACGCTAAGACAACCCGCGGGCGATAAAGATATAAAACAAAGAGGGAATTTTTGTCTTTTAAAAGCTTCGCGACTTTGCGAGAGCCGGGTTTTTCTTAACCAGGGTCACATTTCGCAGCATCAAAAAACCGGCTACCGACAGGGGCACCAGGAACAGGCTGACGATCTGGCTGGTGGAAAGGGTCAGGTCAAATAAGGTCACAGATCCCCGCGGGTCTCCCCGCAGGAACTCGATGAAGAATCGCCATGTCCCGTAGAGAAGGCCGTAAAGCGCGATGATCTGGCCGTCGAAGACCTTTCGGGATCTTACTTTCATAAGTACAACGGTCAGGACCAGAAGAGCTGCTGAGGAATAGAGCTGGGTCGGGTGGACCGGAACGCCGAGCATGTCACCGGCCAGTGACCGGGGATCGGTGTAGGTGACAGCCCACGGCAGATCCGTGGGCTTGCCGTAACACGACCCGGCGAAGAAACATCCCAAACGGCCGATAGCGTGGCCAAGAGCCAGCGCGGGCGCCAACGTGTCGGCGGATCGCCAGAGCTGGAGTCCCTTGAGCCGAACGGCGGCCATGAAAGCCAATGCTCCACCGATCAACCCTCCGTAAAACACCAGTCCGCCCCGCCAGATCATGGGGATCTCCGCTGGATTGTCCAGGAAATACTTCCAGTTGACGATAATAAAGAGGGTCCTGGCGCCGATCAGCACTCCGATGATAACCATAAGGCCCAGATCAGCGAAGGTCCCCGGCTGCCCGCCATCCCTTCGGTGAAGATGTTCGGCCAATGTTATTCCGGCCAGTATAGCCAGGGCGAAGAAGAAGCCGTAGGTGTGAATGACGAATGGTCCGAGGTGAAGCAGTTCAGGGTACATCTGTCAATTGGCCTCCTCATCGTCATCATGCTCGTCGTCTTTGTCCTTGTGGCCTAAATACTTGTAGGCATTCGGCCCCAGATCCAGGTCGATCTCGGCCCAGATCCTCACCTCGGCCCGCTCGCGCAGAGGCGGGTCGGTGAGAATGGAGATCGTCTTGAAAAATTTACCGTCCGGCTCCTCGTGAAAATTCGGGTCGAACTCCACCACGAGGATCCCTTCATCACCCGGCCTCAGTTCCTTGCTGGTGACATAGGCCCTGGTGCAGCCGCAGCTGGTGGGAGTGCCCTTAACAGAAATGGGCATCTCACCGGCATAGAGGAAGGGGAACTCGTGTTTGACGATGCCCTGGCTCTGTTTGACCTTACCCAGGTCGTGCTCGGTCTCCGCGAACCTGAAATCGCCGCTGGTTTCCCGGTAAAGGGAGTCGGCCCTCGTTGTCCTGAATTCACCCTCCGAAAGAGTCTTTCCTGTCAGGCGGATGGTCGTCACGGTCCCGTTTTGGATGACCGGAAGATTGGTCGAAAGGTGGTCGTCCGCGGGCGCATCCGTGATCAGGTAGACGGTTCGGGTGAAGGGACCGGTCTCGGTCTCGCCGTGGTACAGGGGGTCGAAATCAACCTCGATCTCGAAGCTTTGACCGGGCCTTATCACCTGGCTCCAGTTCCTCGGCAGTTTCATTCCGAATTCTTCTGAAATGGGAGGGTCCGAAAGTGTTATGGAGGCGACGGTACACGCACAGGACGTGAACGCTCCCCGGAGGGTGAGGTCGCCCTCCCCTCCATTTCTCAGGGTGAAGGTCCGCCTGATATGACCCCCCTTGATGTTGACCGATCCCAGTTCAACCTCGAGGGCGTCTTCGGTCTCGACCCTGCCTAGGGGTTTCACTTTCTCCTGCTCGGCGGATTTCGGGTTATTGGTTTCCGGGCTGCTGCCCCTGGTGCATGCCAACAGCACGACAGCAAGGAGGACAGCCAGGAGTGAAAGAAGCAGACCAGTGGACATTTTAAACATGACCAGCCTTTCTGTTACCGTCCGCTTTTTAAGCGGAACATCCCTTAAGGTGATCCTTCCGGATTCCCTACCATTCGTAGATCCGTTCCTCAACGGTGGGGACACCGCGTATAATCACCCGAAACTGCCTGGGCATCTCGGGCAGTTCGAAGACGATCTTGCCCCCGGCGTGGTGCCCTCTCATCCGGGCGATGCTTAATGGTCTGTAGATATTACCGTCGACCTCCAGGGTGGTCAGTTCCATGAGATCGTATTTTCCCAGGCTGACCGTGTGCGTGTTGGCGTAGTACTCCAACTCCAGTCTGCCATCGGCAAACCTGTGTGGCTTCATCTCGATGGTGGCGTTGCCGCTGTCCATGCCGCCGGTGGAGATTCTGGGCAGGGAGCCGATGTCCACAGGGCCTGTCATCCCCTGACCTGTACCCCGGGCCATGGGGCTGGACTCCATTCCGGAGCCTCCGCCCATTCCTCCGCTGGTCCCTCCGCCTGAGCCCCCGCCTCCGCCCATTCCGGCAAAGGCGGGAATGGCGCCAAGGATGCCTGCGATTCCAACAAATGCGATCAGATAGAAATAAACATTCCTCACAATTTTCTCCTTTGAATCGACCGGGGCCTGAAAATGTAAAAACATCTGCTTTGCCTCAAGCCAGGGAAACGATCGATCCGATGAATGCCGTGCCGGCAAGGACAGTGACGAAAAAAACCTTTCCCATATCAAGCCTCATGATCTGGACGAGTATTCTGTTGTTTTCGCCGTAAAGCCCTTTTTGCTGAACGATCCGCAGCATCATGATAATTCCCACCGCGTTGGACGCCACGCCCAAAGCCAGAAAGACGGTCTGGTATCGCGCCAGGAAGAGTGCTGCCGCGGATGCCCCGAAAACGGGCAGGATGTCTGTCACGTGGTGCATGCAGCAGGCCACCATGGCCGCTGTGGAGGTGCCGCCGGAGGCTAATACCGAGGCGGTGGCAGACTTTTCCGCTCTTTGCCTTATCGCTCCCCTGATATAGGAATACAGGCCGGCCTGGATCCCGAAACCTGTGACCAGGGGAAGGAGCCAGAACCAAAGGGCCCGCAGCTCCTCAAGTGCGTGCTGGAGGGAGTTGGAAAGGGACAGGACGATGAAGTAAAGGGCTGCCAGGATACCGCCGGCGGTCAACCCCCACAACACCGATCGGATCACTGGCGTGTTCGTCCTCGTCTCCAATTTCCCCATGTCTTCCCCGGTCATGATCTGCAAGGGCAAGAACGGGAAGGGAAGCACATTCCCTTCCCGTCCACCATGGTTATTCGTAGAGTCGATAGACTCTGCCGGTGTCCTTCTCAACCAGGAATTTGTCAACCAGGGCCTGGCCCTTTTTCGTCACAACCTGAACCTCAAACCCATCCTCGGTTCCGGTAACTTTGCCTACCTGCAGCCTCGGATTGGTTCGGCCAAGGTAGCTGGTAATCAGGTCTTCAGCACTGTCCTTGGTGACCTCCGCGGATTTAGCTTCTTTGGGATCGGACCAGCATGGCTCATATTCATTTCCTCGTCTGTCGTAGCCCATATGACCGTAATCCATCATATGACCACCGTAAGCACCCATGTGACCACCATAGCTACCCATGTGGCCCGATCCGCGGCCGTAATCGCGGTCGTTCCATCCCCCGTGAGCCTGGACCAGCCCGTAGCCTGCCAGGACGATCGTGAGACTCACTACTGTGATCAGAATTCCTCGTTTACCCATGTTACTAACCTCCCTTGATCTTTGCGCCGGCGGTGTTGCCGGCGGAAGTTTTAGCTAATCTACTTAAAGCACAGGTTGTGCCAAAAACGGACTAAATTGGTAAAGTAGATTAAGATATTGATATTTAAAGTATTTTTCAGTTTTTTGGAGTAAGGCATTGTCCCTGGATGCGTAAAATACTCCCAGTAAAAGGGTGAGGTACTGTTTCCAAATTACCCAGTTGGAGATCAGTGTTCGATTTGATCGTCGAGATTGATGATCAGATAGTTGTCCCACGGCATTAGCTGTGCTATGGCGTAACCGATAGGGGCCATTGTTTCGCTAGCTGAAGTAATATTTCTAGGCGACCTGTTCAGTATTTAAGGGTTTTCCGGTTTTCCCGTGCCGGGTCCGATCTCCGGTTTGCCTTTCTTCTCCTCCCCCTCTCCTTCATCCTTTTTGTGTCCACCATGGGAACCGCAACAGCCGCCGCCTTTAAACATCATGTAGCCGAGTCCTATGATAAATACTAAGCTAATTAGATTGTTGAATGTCATCTGAAACCTCTCTTTCTCTGAGGATCATCTACTTATTCCTCTAATCTGTACTCCACCCCTGCCAAATCTAACGATCCTGAGAACCTGACAGGATAATCCTTCATCAATGGATCTCTTTTCGGGGGGATCAGCCGTCACTGATTCCCAGTTTTTTAAGTTCCTCTGAAACTTCCGTACGCAGGGCCTCGTTAGGGTCACTGGAAAGGATCTTCTGAAAATAATCCGCCGCCTTTTCCTTATTTCCTTTTTCGTACCCAAAGATGAGCCCCAGATGATACCGTGGTTCCAGAGCGGACGGTTCGGTGTTCAAAGCGGCCTGGAGGTTTTCGATGGCCAGGTCGACTTCACCCATCTGCCTGTATGTCCGTCCCAGAGGTGTCAGGACGCGCACGCTTTCAGGTTCGTACTCAAAGGCGCCCAGAAAGTGATCCAGGGCCTGGTCCGTATCACCCTCGTCCAGGTAATATTCCCCCACATGGATGTGAGCCTGTACGTTCCAGGGGTTGACTTTAAGATAATCGATGGCGTGTTTAAGTCCGGCAATCTTCAAGGATTCCACGGGGAGCGGCTGATTGGACGCGAGATCTGTCCTTGACATGCTAACGGGCTGCGGCTGACCGGTTTGGCCGGATTTTTTGCCCATCTCGAAGGTGACAAGACCGGCGCCGATAATTACCAGAAGGAAGCTCATAAAAATGATTTTTCGTTGGCTGCCGGCATCGTGCTGACTCCGATTCCGGGATTTGGCGTAAACATGGCGTCGGCTGCTCTTCTTCATGTCATCCTCCTCTACCTCCCAATCCTCTTCGACCCAGTCGTCCCCCTCATCGTCTATGTCGTGGGTGGGTTGGACCGAGGGATGTAGTTCGAGATCGGTTTCCGCCCGGTCCAGTTCCTGGAGTTGATCATCCCAATCTTCCTCATCCCAATACCCTTTCCGGTGAGCTTTGGTCCCGGAGTAGACCTGGGAATGAGGTTCCGGCCCGCCCGTGCCCTCTTTGTCCAGTTCTTCCAATTCGCTAAGAACCTGGGCCGCTTTTTTCTGGTAGTGGTCTTTCAGGTCGAGGTAATCCTCCCTGCTCATCTTTCCCGAGGCCCGTTCGAACTCGATGTCTTTCAGAGCCCTCAGGTTGATATTCTTCTGCATCTCAAGTTCCCTGCGCCAGTGGTCACTATCACTGTCGTACTCGATCCACGCGACCCTTCTGCCGAAGAGAGGCGTGAAGATCATGTACAGGGCAAACAGGAGTATGAACGAAAACACGACTATCGCCATCTCTTAAACCTCCTCTAACATTTCCAGTTCCCTGCCGATTTTTCGAAGCATCTCGTCGCCGATTTTCTCTCCTCCCACCTCATCCTCTTCTTCCAAAAATCTTGAATAACGCCACCTCCTTGCCAGGAACACGGCGATCACTATGCCGATGAGAAGCCCCAGCATTGGCGCAATGTAGGCAACCAGGTTGAATCCGCGGCGAGGCGGAGAAGACAGGATCTGCTCACCATGCTGAGAAACGAAAGCATTGATGATCTCATCCCTGGATTGACCCCGTTCGATCCTGCCGGCGATGTCGCTCCTCATGGCGTCGGCTGTGCCGCAATTGCAGGTATTCAGGACCATGGTGCACCCGCAGGTGCACATGATTTCAGCTGACACCTCGGTCGTGGTCAGCGCGATACCTGAGTGGGGGATCAGCAGGACGGCGAGGAACAGTAGAATCGCCAATCTTATCTGTTTATCCGGCATGGCGAACCACCTCCCTCCTGCTTATCCTCGGAATGATGGCCAGGAAGCCGCCAAGGATCATGATAACGCTTCCTGACCAAACCCAACCGATGAGCGGATTTATTGTCGCGTTAATTGTGACCTCGCCGCCCTTGGCGATCACCGGCATGGTGATGTAAAGGTCCTCCCAGAATGATGACATGAGGGAAACCTCCGTAGTGGGCTGGTCGGCATTGATATAGAAACGCCTCTCGGGGTTGATATTCCCTATGTACCGGTCGTCCTTGAAAACCGACATGGTCGCCGTGTAAACCTCACGGTTCCGGTCGTTGAACTTCCTCATGTTGTCGTAGCGTAAAGTGTAGCCCCCTACGCTCATGCTCTGGCCCCTCTTCAGTGTCTGCTGATTCTCCTGCTGGTAGGCGCTTGAGCCGGTTATGCCTATGACCATGAGCACAACACCCAGATGGGCGATAAATCCGCCGTAACGGCGCCTCATCTTCCACAGGAGCTTGGGGAAGGCTTCCCATGGCGGTTCACCGTGAAGTCTCATCCAGGCCCGGGT
>JBFFDD010000116.1:0-8411 GCA_041559575.1 bacterium | reverse complement strand
GATATGCCGCTCAACTTCCGTGCCGTGGCCCAGGTCTACCGGAACTGGTACGACGTACCCGACGAAGAGGTCCTCAAGATCATGAAAAGGCGGAACCAGTGCCGGAAACCCGGATGATCGGGGTCAGAGTCCTGGTTTTTGCGTTATGGATTTTGAAACCGGGAACCTGAGCTCTGACCCCGAGGTTTGCACCTACCCGCCTGTCATTAATTGAATTACGGCGCCTGATAATCCTGGTCACAGGCACCCACTCCGTAGGTCCTCAACTCCCCCTCCTCCGGGTACCGCCACACCTGGCCCGCCGGATCGACAGCCTCGAAGTAGTAGGACTGGCAGGCGGCGGCCGTGGCCGCCGTCACCGACCAGGTGCCCGCGTCCTGCGTTCCCAGGTCGAGATCCATGGCAAGGGGGACGCCCTCCAGGATCAGGTCCACCTCCCGGGCGTTGTCGCCGGGAGCGTAATAGTTGGCGAAGAACCTCAGGGTCGTTCCGGTCATCACGTGGCTGGCCGCCGCCAGGGCGGGTGTTGAGGGCGGGGCGCCGTTGGCCCAGGCGAAGTCCTGGGTCCACCAGTTGGGGGGGGCGAAGCCCATGCCGGCCTCCACCCAATCACTGCGCATGATGTTGACGCGGTGCCCGCTTTCCGGGGTCCCGTCGGCAGCGCAGGCACCGTCCACCCTGTCACAGAGGAACTGGTTGAGGGTGTCGAGGGGAGAGGTGAACCCGTAGGCGGCGTTCTCACCGACACCGGAACCGGCATCCGGGGCAACGGGGTAGTAGCTCCAAAGGCGGTCGGACCAAAGTGTCCCGTCGCAGCTGTCGTGCTGGAGCCCGCAGTCACCAGCCATGTCCTCGCTGTGGTAACGAGCCCCCTGGTTGAGCCCGTCATGGTAATAGAGAGGGTGGACGGCGCTGTAGCTGGCCGGCAGCAGGATGCCGCTGCCGTCGGGCAGGGCGGTCGAGTAGGGATAATAGGTATCCATCCACCCCTGGGGATCCATGCGCACGGCGTTGGTGAGAACGAGGAGGGTCCGCTCCCGCCAGTCCGGGTACCCCGATGCGGGGACGCCCGCCTGGCCCCCGGAACCGATCCCGGCGCCGCTGTCTCCCGCAATTGAACCTCCGCAGGCGGCCAAAAGACCGAAAACCACAAAAACAGGTGCAGATACTGCCCAAAATTTAACGAGGTACCTCATTTTAATGCTCCTCGGGCGATCCTGGTCTCAAAGCAGACTCCATGAAAATGCAAAATGAGGACCACTGTAAACGGCAGTTATTTTCAACTTAAACTTTTGTTTTTATTATAAAAAACTATGATCTGACATAGCTGACAACATTGGGTCGTCCCTGCATTTTTTTCGGGAATGCCGATATTTGTCAGTTTTTGACACCGGGCTACGGGTGGGTCGGTGTAGGTAGTGCAGGTAAAGCAAAAGGGGGCGGAACGGGGGGAGGATATTTGAGTAAGCAGCTCCTCAGATAAAAAGGAAACAAGGGCTACTGAGAGATAAATATAAGACTTATCTCTTACACTTCCCCCTCGCATTTGTCAGAAGGCAGGCTTGCCGAGGCGAAGCTCGCAGAGCGTAGACTGGACCTGACCCCACTGGTTGGCTTGGCCGGGAGGATGGAAGGTGTTTGTGCGTGCAGGCTGGATATCAGCTGTTTTATTTTCCACGCGACGAAACGAGGTGCCTGAGCAGGCATTTCAGCTCAGCCACCTGTAGTCAGTTTTCCAATTTTACCGGATCCCGGACTCTATTTTCCCGACCATTTCCTCAACATCTGCCCTGATCCCGGGAAGGTGGTCCCAGGCGGCCACACCGGCCCGGTCCGCGTCCACCATGGCCGGATCGGACCTGAAGGTCCCCAGCAGGGACATCCCGCTGACCGATCCCTCCAGGAAGGCGGCATCGGAACCGTCCCTTATCTTGTTTCCAACGAGCCAGAGCCGGGTGACACCGATGTCCCCGGCCAGGGACGCGATCTGCGAGGCCGTATCAGCGCTGCGCACGGTGGGTTCGGCCACGACCAGCATGGCGTCCACGAAATCGGCCGTGCCCCGGCCGAGGTGCTCTACCCCCGCGTACATGTCCATGATCAGCACATCCTCTTCAGACATCATGAGGCTGGTAAAGAGGGCCTTTAAAAGGGCGCTCTGGGGGCAGATGCACCCGGATCCGCCCGTGTCCACGGAGCCCATCTCCAGGAGACGGACACCCCGGTGCTCGAGGCTGTACTTTTCCGGGATGTCGTCGACCCCGGGGTTGATCTTGAAAAAGCTCCCCTGGCTGCCGCGCCGGGCCCCCGTGCGGTTTTCGATGAGTTCGTCCATTTCGCTAATGGGCCTGAGTTTTTCCCGCAGGCCGGGGGGAAACCCGAGGGCCCCGGCAAGGCAGGGCGACGGGTCGGCGTCCACCGCCAGCACCTCGCGACCCCTCTCGGCCCAGCACCGGGCCAGCAGGGCCGCCAGCGTGGTCTTCCCGACACCACCCTTACCGCTGATGGCAAGCTTCATGGGGATCAGCTCCTTTCATTAATGAGCCCTATACATCAGAAGAGTAACAACTAACATTAATAAAGTAACAGAGAATTAAATTCTTGTTACCTGGTACTTGTTACCCGTTACTGACTTTCAGGTACCAGTTACCAGTTGCCTGTTTCTCACACCCCAACTTTACATCTCCGGATTATGGACTAAAATTTAAGTAATGATGCTGTGAAAAGGTCCGAACACCCGGGAGCCTTCGGCAGCCCGCGGCCTCTGGACGTCAATGCAAGGCAGCATCTGTGCATTTCAGGAAGCGGGGGAACCTCACTTACCCCATCCCTTCGTTCCACTCATTTCAGTTGTACGGGTCCGCCGTCCTGACGGACTCCGGGGGTAAAGAAAGGGGTGCGTTCATGAAGACCGTGTTCATCAATCCGGAACGCTGCGTGGGCTGCAAGCAGTGCGAGGCGGCCTGTGCGGTGGAACACTCCCAGAGCAAGAACCTGTTCCTCTCTGTTCTCGAGAGCCCGAAACCCAAACCCCGGATCCACTCGGACCCGGGTCTCACCATGGACACGTCGTTCCCCAACAAGTGCCGTCACTGCACTCCGGCGCCGTGCCATTCCGCGTGCCCGACGGGTGCGATCCATCGCAGCGGCGACTTCCCGGACATCGTCCTCGTGGACGGGAAGAAGTGCATCGCCTGCCTCATGTGCGCCATGGTCTGTCCCTTCGACGTCATCACCGCTTTCCCCTCCGCCGCAGCGCCCCAGAGGAAGGCAGTCGCCACGAAGTGCGACGACTGCATTGACCGCCAGGTCCAGGGACGCATACCGGCCTGCGTGGAAGCGTGCAAGTCGGAGGCCCTGATGTTCGGCGAATTCAACGAACTTGTGAAAACGGCGCGCACCGAGTATTCCGGCGCCGTCTCCTCCCATGTGGCCCAGACCAGGGATGAGATACTGGGACTTCCGCCCTCACTCGAAAGCATGCGAAAGCTGGGCACGGTCGTCTCAGTGATAAACAGAAGTTCCAGGAAAGGAGAGTGAGCGATGGCGGCGAAATACCGAGGCAATGGAGGCAAGAGGCGAAGCATCAACGCCGACACTCTCGAGATGATGGAGGTGGCGCACCGGGAAGGCATCGAGACGGTGTGGGACCGGCTGGAGGCACAGGAACCCCACTGCGGGTTCTGCAGCCTGGGTACGAGCTGCCGGATCTGCTCCATGGGCCCCTGCCGGGTCGACCCCTTCGAGGACGGTCCCCAGAAGGGCGTGTGCGGGGCGGACGCAGACATCATCGTGGCGCGCAACCTGGCCCGGTCCATCGCCGGGGGGTCAGCTGCGCACAACGACCACGGGCGGGATATCCTCGAGACACTCCACAAGGTCGGTGAGGGCAAAACCGACATCTACAGGATCACTGACGGCGAAAAGCTCAGGCGCCTAGCCGCGGAGTACGGCATCGAGACCGATTCGCACGATGACCAGCAGGTCGCGGCTCAGCTGGCCTCCGCGATGATGGATGATTTCGGAATGGGCCGTGAGAAACTCCCCCTGGCGGCCCGGGCCCCCCAGGTCCGGCAGGAGATCTGGGAAAAGACCGGCACCTACCCCCGCGGCATCGACCGTGAGATCGTCGAGGCCCTGCACCGCACCACCATGGGCGTGGACAACGACTGGATCAACATCCTGCTCCACGCTGTCAGGACAAGCCTCAGCGACGGGTACGGCGGTTCCATGATCGCCACCGAACTGTCCGACGTCCTCTTCGGCACGCCCTCGCCCAGGCAGTCCACCGTGAACCTGGGCGTGCTCAAAGCCGACGAGGTCAACGTGGTGCTTCACGGGCACAACCCCATGCTGTCGGAGGTGATCGTCGCGGCGGCGACAGACGCCGAACTCAACGACCTCGCAAAGGAGAAGGGCGCCAAGGGGATCAACCTGGCCGGCCTTTGCTGCACCGGGAACGAGGTCCTCATGCGAAAGGGCATCCCCATGGCCGGCAACCACCTGATGCAGGAGCTGTGCATCATGACCGGCGCCGTCGAGGCCATGGTGGTCGATTACCAGTGCATCATGCCTGCCGTCACAGAGACGGCCCGCTGTTACCACACGAAGGTGATCAGCACCTTCGACAAGGCCAAGTTCCCCGGGGCCCAGCACATCAGCTTCCAGCCAGAGCGGGCCCTCGAGATCGGCAAGGAGATCGTCAGGACGGCGGTGGAAAACTTCGAGAACAGGGTTATGGAGCGGATCAACATCCCTGACGACCCGGTATCCCTCATGACCGGTTTTTCCATCGAGGCCATCGTCGGTGCCCTGGGCGGCTCCCCCGAACCGCTGGTGGACGCCATCAAGGAGGGCCACATCCGTGGAGCGGCAGCCGTCGTGGGCTGCAACAATCCCAAGTTCAAACAGGATCTCGGCCACGTGGAGCTGACCAGGCGCCTCATCGAGAACGACATCCTGGTGGTGGTGACCGGCTGCGCCACAGTCGCCGACGGCAAGGCCGGCCTCATGGTCCCCGAAGCGGCCGACCAGGCCGGGCCTGGCCTGCAGGCCGTCTGCAAGGCCCTGGGGATACCCCCGGTCCTGCACCTGGGAAGCTGTGTCGACAACACGCGCATCCTGGTGCTGGCCTCGGCGCTGGCAAACTTCCTGGGCACAGACATAAGCGCCCTCCCCCTGGCGGGCGCTGCGCCCGAGTGGTATTCCGAGAAGGCAGTGGCCATCGGGACCTATGTCGTAGCCTCGGGGATCTTCACCGTGCTTGGCATCGCGCCGCCGGTCTTCGGAAGCCTCAACGTGGTCAAACTCCTGACTGACGGGCTCGAGGGAGTTTTCGGGGCCACCTTCGCGGTGGAACCGGATCCGAAGCGGGCCGCCTCGCTTATACGCCGCCACATCGAGGGCAAACGGGCCGCCCTGGGGCTTTCCTCCACCGAGCCGGAGAGGATCGAGATGCCCCAATCGGAGATGACCCTGGCCTGATCCGGGCAGGCAATGCGGACGGGCCGGAAGGCGGGGCCGGAACCGTGAACGGGGCGCCTCCCCGGCGCTGACCCGCCCACAGGCACGCTATGGAAAGGGAACGCTCATGGATTACGTCATTCTGGGAGCCGGGCCTGCAGGTGTCACCGCGGCCGAGACGATCCGCGGCCTCGACAGCAAGGCCGGCATCTCGGTGATCAGCGCGGAACCTTATCCGCCCTATTCACCTCCGGGCCTTGCCGACCACTTCCTCACGGGGTCGGGCTCGCACCTCTGGAAGGGGACGGACTGGCCCGAGCAGTGGGGCATCGATTACGTAAAGGGTGCCAGGGCCCTTGCCGTCATGCCCCATGACCGGCTGGTGATCCTGGATGGCAAACGGACGCTCCCCTACGGGCGGCTCATCATTGCCACCGGGAGCCGCCTGCACGCCCCCGTCGAGGGGTCAGACCTTCCCGGTGTCAGCAACTTCAAGTCCCTCACTGCGGCCGAGCAGATCTTAAAGAAAGTAAAGAAGGGCAGTGCGAAGACCGCTGTCATCGTGGGGGCCGGTTTTATCGGCCTGGAGATCGCCACCTTGCTTCGCAGCATGGGTCTTGAGGTGACCATCGTGGAAATGCTCGACCAGGTCATGCCCTTCATGCTCGGCAGGAGCACTGCCCAGGTGGTCCTGGAGGCCCTGGCGGGGCAGGGGATCGATGTGCGGCTGGAAACAAAGGCAGAGGCCTTCACCGGGAAGAACAGGGCAAAGGGGGTCCTGCTGGGATCGGGGGAGGAACTGGCCGGAGACATCCTCGTTGCCGCCACCGGTGTTCAGCCCAACCTCGAATTTCTGGAGGGTAGCGGCATTAAATGCAACGAGGGCATCCTGGTGGATGACCGCCTGTGCACCAACCACCCTGAGATCTACGCCGCCGGTGACGTGACCCAGTCCTTTGACATCGTCATGAGGAAACCTGTCATGAACGCCATATTCCCGAAGGCGGTGGAGCAGGGCACGGCGGCAGGGATAAACGCTGCGGGCGGGGATGCCCTTTACGAAGGATCGGTCCGCATGAACAGCCTCAAGCACCTGGACCTCCCTGTTATCGCCGCCGGACTGAAGGAGGGCGAGGAGATCCTGAAGGACCGGAGCAACGGCTGCCTGAGGACCTGCTACCTGAAAGGGAACAAGCTGGTGGGATACCAACTGGCCGGCGACGTCCGCACAGCCGGCATCCTCCACTCTCTCATGACCCGGCAGACAGACATCTCACCCATCAAGGACCGCCTGTTGGAAACCAACTTCGGGCAGGGGTTCGTGGCGGGGGCGACACTGGAGCAGGTACGCCCTGAGAGGCAAAGGAAGGCAGAGCCCTGATCATAGTCCTGGTATCAGATACAAGAAACCAGGGATAAGGGAAAGGATACAAATAACAGCGGATACCTGTCCCTTTTACCTTTCAACCTTTACCTTTCACCTGGTTTTCTCAATTTCCGCCCAAACGCCCCCACCCCGAGAAGAAATCCCGCCAGGAAGATGTACCAGGGGAAGTGCTGCGGGATGGTCTGCGTCATCACGGCCCGGCCGGGAATGAGGAACGAAACGATGATCACGAGGCCCGCGGCCACCTCCAGGAGAAGGAAGCGGGCGTTAAGGTCCAGCGGCCTGTCCTGCTCGTTCCGGACCATGATCACGGTGCCCGCCCAGATCATCCCCACGGAAACGATGACAGGCGCCCACACCGGCCCCACCCAGGGGAGGGGCACCAGGAAGAGGATGTCCCAGTCCGCCGGGCTCGAGGGCCAGCCCAGGGTTGCTTTGAGGAACACGTAGTAGAAGATGTCCCAGATGCCGAACAGGAACATGAAGACGGCCAGCCTGCACTGGAAACTGCGGTAGGTAAGTTCCGCCACCGCCCACATGAAGACCAGGGTCGTTATTTCCCTGATCACCTCCACCACGGCGATTTCAGGTTCAATGATGACCGCGGGAAAGGAAAAACCGGCCGGATAGTAGATCTTCCTCAGATAAACCACGATGGAGGCCTCGATGTAGCCGAAGGCGATCCCCCAGGCAACCAGCCAGAAGAGTCTGCGTTTGAGCATTCAAACCTCCCTGCCACGTTAAGGATAGCGCAAAATCAGATACAGGGTGGACAAGGGGGCGACAAGCGCAAACAGACAGGCGCTCAAGAGTTGAATAAAAGACATATCTCCAGCCGCCCAACACTGTTTTCCCTGCCCTCTTTCCCGATGTGCTAAAATTTCCACAGGCACTATCCACGACGGGAGGACTCCATGTTCAACAGCCCCGATCTGTCAGACCTGGACCTTGCGCGGCTCCTGCCCAGGGTCATGGGGACCCAGCACCCGGACAATGTCTCGGCCGTGCCCTTCGGGGACAGCCCCCGGGTGGACAGCAAGGGCGAGGAAGACGAGGTCTTTTACAACATATCCGCACTGAACATCCCCGAACTGATGATCGATTACGAGCGAAAGAGGGGCGGCACCACGCCCCTGTGGGACTGGCTCCAGACCTGCGCCGAATGCCTCCAGGAAAAACAGGTGGGGAGGGATTTTCGCGTCACGCCCCGTCTCCCCAACGGCGATCGGGATCGGGACGACCCCTACTTCTGGCAGAGCCAGGGCATTTTTGCCAACAGCGTGCTGGTGATGGACCGGTTGGGCCTCGACTGGCAGCCCGTAACGGAATTTATCATCCCTGACGTGACCGACGGAGGGACGGTTGCAAAGACCGAGAGGGCCATCCTCGACCGTTATTTAATGGAGGCCCGGCACTATTCGATATTCGGCGAGGGCACCCCCTTTCCCGACAGGGCCGACTTTTTTGTACAGGGGATCCCCCTCATCGAGGAGGTGGGCGACCTCATGGACCCCGGGCCCATCTGGGAAAGTCTCGTCAGCGTCCGGGAAGAGCTGTGCGG
>JBFFDD010000115.1:0-8422 GCA_041559575.1 bacterium | reverse complement strand
GCCGGAGGAGGCCGGTTTCTGAACCTTTTCTGTTATACGGGAACGGCCACCGTCTATGCCGCCGGGGCCGGGGCTAATTCCACGACCTCGGTGGATCTGTCCAGAACCTACCTTGACTGGGCCAGAAGGAACATGGAAATCAACAACCTCACAGGAAAGGAGCACCGATTCATCAGGGCCGATTGCCTGAGGTGGATCCGCGAGGAAAGGGAAAGGTACGACCTGATCTTTCTCGATCCACCCACCTTCTCCACCTCCAAGGCCATGGCGGAGACCTTTGATGTCCAGCGGGATCATGTCCAACTCATTCAGGATACCGTACGGATCCTCAGTGGCGTCGGCGTCCTCCTCTTCTCCAACAACCGGCGGGACTTTAAAATGGACTACCGGGGGTTAGGTGATCTCTCAGTGGACGACATCACCGCCCGGACCATCCCGAGGGATTTTAAGAGAAATCCACGCATCCACAACTGCTGGAGAATAAAACAGGATTAACCACAGAGAACACAGAGGTAGTAAAACATGGGGAATGATTGATAGTATTTTATGAAAAGAGAAATCAACAGATTTTATTGTTATTTTAGAATCAGGGTTTTCATTTAGGATCTTCCCAACACCTTCCAACCTTAAACCAGTTTTCCTCTGTGTTCTCCGTGCTCTCTGTGGTTGAGTAATTTTTTCCCACCTTGATTTCCCCCGGCGCCATTGTGTAATCTTTCTATTGCAGGGCATTGGGGTGGCTGTTGATCTTTTTGCCCGTTTTACCGTCCCACATTACCGGTTTTTCCGGGCTGCCGCCCGGACCGTGAACATGATCGATTCCCAGGAGGTGAGCCATGGCAGAACTTTCGGCGAAGGACTTTGACAGAGCTCTTGCGATCGGCCGCCCACCGAACATCGTAAGGTTGTTTCCCAATTCCAAGGCCCTCATCGTCAGCGGAAAGGTCATTGACAGGGCGATGATCTCCAAGGGTCAGGCCATGACCATCGCCGCCAACGGCAGGAACCAGTTCGTCATCCACGGTGCGTTACGGGCAGCCCAGCGCGCCAAAGCAGCCATTATCGTGGAGATCGCCAAGTCCGAGGGAGGATCCGGGGCCTACTGTGATGTCAATTTCTGGAACCTGGCCCGCCTGGTGGATTCCATCGCCAACGAGCTTGGGGTGACCGTGCCGGTGGCCATCCACGCGGATCACTACGGCATCAAGGGAGAAAAGGACGTCGAAAAGGCACAGGTTGAGATCCCCTCGATGTTCGATGCCGGCGTCACCTCCATCGCCATCGACGCCTCCCATCTTCCCGATGATGAGAACCTGCTGGCCAGCATCGCCCTGGCTGAACTGGTGCCCGGATGGGCAGGCCTGGAGACGGAGGTGGGGGAGATCAAGGGCAAGGAGGGCATGTCCACCGCTGAGGAGGCCCTGTTCCTCATTCAGGGTCTGAACGCCCACGGCATCTTTCCCGACTGGATCGCCCTTAACAACGGGACCACCCACGGGATCGAACAGAGTGAAGCCGGGATCCAGGTGGAACTGACCGCCGAGATCCACAGGGCCCTTGCGAAGTTCCACATCTCCGGGGCTCAGCATGGCACTTCCGGCAACAGCAGCGAGAGGCTGCGGCGGATCGTCTCAGAGACCGCCACTACCAAGGCCAATGTGGCCACCGCCCTCCAGATGATCTCCTGGGGGGTCAAGGTCAACGATTACGGTAACGCCCAGCTGGATGAGAACGGACAGTTCCTCAGGCAGGCCGACGCAGGGGTCACAGACGACATGTGGACCCAGATGGTCCAATATGCGCAGGATCAGGGTTGGAAAGGGGGCGACTACAAGAAACTCAACCGCCCCTTCGAGAACAGGCTGCTGGGTCAGCAGCGGGAGATCCGGGAAAGGATGATCCAGGGAGTGGAGGACTTCACCTACCACCTCCTGACCGATGTGTTCAACGCGGAAGGGACAGGCAGGCTGGCCGCAGAACTGCTGCTTGACGCCGGGTCCCACGATCTCGGCCCCAAAGTGGGCCGGATCGAGGACCCCGATGACTGGACCAGGGAGAAGATCGTCAGCAGGGCGGCTCAGATCTCGTCAGACAAGGGCCCGAAAGGGGATTTTGACGATTAAGCTCCTCCTGTTCCCCCTTTTGAGGTCGACACCGTGAGGGTGCCGCCCTTTCTGCCTGTTGCGATCGGCGGAAGGTCCAGGGATTCGTGGTAAGGGCGGCAAAGGCTTTTTCTCAGTTCTCAGCCCTTGGCCCTGACAATCAGCCCATAACTCTTTGCCCTTAGTTCTGTTAATTCAGCCCTGCTTCTGATGCACATCCGGCGAATCTAAGATAAGCTTGAAAAACAGGGCTTTGCCTTGCCAGTCTCTCAAAGGAGGTAGGAATGGCCGAGATCACGTTGAAGGGGGAAGTAATCCACACGGTGGGGTACCTGCCGGAAGTCGGTTCCCAGGCACCAGGATTCGTCCTGACGAAAAATGATCTTTCGGACGTGAACCTGGATGATTTCAAAGGAAAGAGGGTCATTCTCAACATATTTGTCAGTCTCGACACCTCGGTATGCGCCACGTCTGTACGTCAATTCAATCAGGCCGCCGGCGATTTGGACAACACGGTCGTCCTGTGCATCTCGGAGGACCTCCCCTTCGCCCAGGCACGGTTCTGCGGCGCTGAGGGCCTGGAGGACGTCATCACCCTGTCGGCCTTTCGGTACCGGGCTTTTGCCAACAGCTATGGCGTTCGCATCGTCGACGGACCTCTCGCGGGCCTCACGGCCAGATCGGTGGTCGTTCTGAACGAGGAAGGAAAGGTGATCTACGCCGAGCAGGTTCCGGAAATAGGCCAGGAGCCCAATTACAAGGCTGCCCTCTCCATTCTCGGATAGAAGGCGGCCTGATCCCCTGTTTTGATTTCGTCGACACTTTCAGACAAAGGAGGGATGGCGATGGAAACTCCTCTGCAGGTAACTTTTCGTGGCATGGACCCTTCGGAAGCTGTCAGGACCAACATCGAAGAAAAGGTGGAAAAACTGGAGCGTGTGTTTGACCGGATCACCAGCTGCCGTGTTGTGGTGGAACTTCCCCACCGGCACAAAAGCAAGGGAAAACTCTTTGAGATCAACATCGAACTGGTTGTCCCCGGTGACGTCATTGTGGTCAATCGGACGCCCTCGGAAGCCCATGCCCGGGAGGATATCTACGTGGCCCTCCGGGACGCTTTTAATACGACCAGAAGGCAGCTGGAGGATTACGCCAGAAAGCGCCGGAAGGAGGTCAAAACCCACCGTGAGCCCCCCAGGGCAAAGGTGGTCAGGCTTTTCGAGGAGCAGGATTACGGTTTTCTTCAGACACCCGACGGCCGGGAGATCTACTTCCACAGGAACAGCGTTATCGACGGCTTCGACAGACTGGAGGTCGGCAGCGAGGTCCGGTTCGTGGAAGGAAGGGGAGAGGAGGGACCGCAGGCCAGTACGGTGGAGCGGTTGGGGTAAAATAGGGTTAAAAGTGAAAAGTTGAAAGTGGAAAAGGGAAAAATATGAAATAAGCGGGGCTGGCCGCCCCGCTTATTCTGTGTACCAAACGATTTTAACTCAGTTCTCAGCACTTAGAACTTAGGACTGTTTGCAATGAAAATCCTCCTCCTGTCAGCCTACGACGCCGTCAGCCATCGCCAGTGGCGTGAGGGGCTTGTCCGTCATCTGGGGGATTACCGGTGGACGGTCCTCACCCTGCCGCCGAGGAATTTCGCGTGGAGGAGCCGGGGTAATGCCCTGAGCTGGGCATTCGGGGACCGGGATGTCCTGACGTCAGGGTACGACAGGGTGGTGGCAACCTCGATGACCGATCTGGCTGAGCTGCGGGGCCTGGTGCCGGAGCTGGCCCGCATCCCCAGTATCGTCTACTATCACGAGAACCAGTTCGCCTATCCTGAGAGGATGGTGCGCAAGGAGGGTCAGAATTACCTCCTGACGAATATCTTCACTGCCGTGGCCGCCGACAGGGTGGTGTTCAACTCCCGGTTCAACCGACATACCATGTTAGGTGGCGCCCGGGACTTACTGCAGGCCATGCCCGACTGCGTCCCTGATGGCATCATATCTTCATTAGAGGAGCGCTCCAGGGTCCTCCCGGTCCCCCTGGAGGAAAGCTGCTATGTGCCCCACCGGGGTCCGCCTGCGGGAGTTCCCCTGATCCTCGTCTGGAACCATCGGTGGGAGTACGACAAAGCGCCCGAACGTCTCTTTCAGGCCCTGGATCAGCTGTCAGCCGCTGGGGCGGAATTTAAGGTCCACGTCCTCGGCCAGCGCTTCAGGGAATGTCCGGCGGTTTTCGAACAGGCCAAGAAGCGGCTCCAGGGACATATCGGGAGATGGGGCTATATTGAGGACGACGGTGAATACCGGCGGATCCTTGCCGCAAGTGATGTGATCCTGTCCACTTCCCTGCACGATTTCCAGGGCCTGGCGGTCCTGGAGGGGGTGGCGGCGGGCTGCTATCCACTGGTCCCCGACCGGCTGGCCTACCGGGAGCTGTTCGCCGAGGAGTACCGCTACAGTTCTCACGCCGGGGATCCCGAGACGGAATGCCGGGCTCTGGTAGCCCGGCTACGGCCAATGTGCTCTGATCCCGGCCTGGTTCGCGGGGTCAGCCCCCCCGATCTGTCAGGCCTGTCCTGGCCGACCATGATGTTCAGGTACAGGGAACTGATCGATTCCTGTAACATTTTAGTCAATAATGCGATATATAATTGACGAAAGGGGAGCAATCTCCGCATGGCGGAGAGAAAGAATGGCGGCAGCTTGAATCACCACTCCACCGAAAACGGGGTCGCCCCGCTCGGTAAAGGCCCCTTTGCGGCATTTCTGGCCGTCCTTGGACTGCTGGCGTTCACGGCCGCTGTCCCGGCCGGCAGCGCGCCGTTGACCGGCACCATGCACGACCTCACCGCGGAAACGGGGGCGCCATCCCTGTGCCGGGAATGCCACCTTCCCCATCAATCCCTGGACCGGGCCCTGTGGACCAGGGATATGGTTCCCGATGCCGGGACCACCGACGCCCTCTGCCTGGACTGCCACGATCCCGACCGCAGCTTAAGACCCAGCACGCCCCCGCCCCCTTCCTGGGCCTCCCAGGCGGCCGATGCCGGTTCCATAGAGGGCTCCCTGCACGATTTTGCCGACCGACCCTGGGTGACAAGGGGCACCTGCTCGGCCTGCCATGAACTCCATCTGCCGGATACGAACACGATAGCCTATCAGGGCAGCCTGTTCACCACCGGGCGCATTTGGAACCGGGACCTCACCGAGGAGGTCACCGGCCTGTACCAGAAAAGAAATCTGGCTGAATCTGCCGACGTGCGGGCCAACTACCTGGTCGGGTCCACGGTGCTGTGCCTCGACTGCCATTCCGGCACCCTCATCGACAGCGATCCCAATATCCTCGGCGCCTTCGCCGAGACCCCCCAGGACATCGCTTTTGGAGGCGACCGGCAGACGACACCCGGGGGAACGGTAGGCTACTATGAACTTCCCGACGGTTCGGAACCGAACAGCCCAGGTGACGCCCCGACCATGGACCAGGTTGCCGCCTCACCCGATGTGTACATTCCCGGCGGCCACTACGTGCAGACCGCCATGGCAGCGGGAAACACAACGGACAACTACGAGGTCCGGACACCGGACGGTGATCTCCTCTACCGGATCAGCGTGGGTGACAAGCTCCCCTGCGAGCTGTGCCATGACCCCCATCGTGGCGAGATCAGCGCAGCGAACGACGACGAGGTGTTCTTCCGGAGAAAGATCCTGGCTGGCGAGGACAGCATCGTGGAGAACAACGACAGCTATTTTTCGGGTACGGTCTTCAAAGCCAGTCCCAACAGCCGGGCGGGCCAGGGATTGGGGGAGGACGACGGCACCGGCCGCGGGATGTGCCAGTGGTGCCACGGCTCCTCCGACTGGGACGAATCCACCGGGTCGGCCAGCGTCGGGATCAACCCCCTCCTCGTGGACACTGCCCCTGATGTGCTGACGGTGTTCGGGATCAAGGTCCGGACCACGGGCCAGCCCGACGGGTCCACCGCCTTCCCGCCCCCGTCCACCGTCGGTGCCCACGGCTCGGGAAGCGTCCAGCCGTGCACCGATTGCCACGGACACAACAACCTCAAACTCGCCGGCGGGGGCTGCCTGGCGTGCCACCAGTCCGCCAAGGCCGCCGAGAGGGAGGTCCCGGCCGAGGATGCGCCCCTGGGAATCAACCCGTCCGATTTCGAGTCGGACGGGCACGGCAGTAACAGCTGGGGTTTCCAGTCCGGCCGGGAGTGCGAATACTGCCACCTGACCACCGGCGACAGCCACCCCGCCAACACCCTGGACGTGGCCAACAACCCCTACCGCCTGCGGACCTGGTCCCCGGGCAATCCGAACAACCAGGTCTGCCTGAGCTGCCACGCCACCGGGGACACAGGGGTGAGCGCGGACGCCGACGCGGGGCCCCTGACCACGGTCAACTCCAGCGCCAACGTGGACACCGCCCACTGGGGGACGAAGCACGCCGGCCAGGACGGCGGCCGCTGGTGCTGGGACTGCCACAACCCCCACGGCAACGGGACCTTCACCACCAACGCCAAACTGGTCTGGAACCGGCCCGCCGTCCTCTCGTCGACCAACTCCGGGCTGCTGGTCGGATCCACCACCAGGGCGGTTGTGTTCAGCAACCTCCAGGGTAAGGGCACCGACTACGCCCCCCTGGGCACCTTCACCGGCGTGTGCCAGGTCTGCCACACGGACACTTCCCTGCAGTGGCACGTTCTCGGCGACCTGACCAAAAATGAGCACAACAACACGCCCGACGGCGGCACGGTATGCACAACCTGCCACCAGCACGATGAGGTCTTCGCCCCCGCCGGGTGCGACACCTGCCACGGCGACGGGGCGGGCAGCTTCTGGCCGGACAGCACGCCGGTGGACGAGTATCCGGATCGAGGGGGAGCCCACCTCAAGCACGTCACCGCCATCGGGACCGGCAACAGCTCCTGCAGCACGTGCCATCCGGGGACCCCCCCGCCGCCCCTGGGCCACCCCGACGACACCGCCACCGGCGGATCCCAGGCCGAACTCAGCCGGATGGACCTGGACCAGAACGGCTCGGCCGACGCGTGGACGGGATCCTATTTCAAGGACATATCGGGACAGGAAGATACCGACGCCGTCTTCGATGCGGCGGCCAAGACCTGCTCAAACATTAACTGCCACTCCAACCAGACGACCCCGGCCTGGTACGCAGGTGGCGGAGGGGCCCTGACCAACCCGCCCGATGTCACGGGGATCCTGGTCAACGGGTCGCCTCAGGTCACCGTTAGCCGTGGGGCACCGGTGACCGTGACCGCCACTGTCACCGATCCGGACAGCAGTACGGTGATCGCCGCCGAGTATTTCGTGGACACCATCGGGAGCAGCGGCAACGGGACGGCCATGGCGGCCTCGGACGGGTCCTTCGATGGCGCCTCCGAGGCGGTCCGGTCCTCGCCAGCCCTGACCACCGACTCCTGGTCCGTGGGCGACCACAGCGTCTACGTCCACGGACAGGACGGGACCGACGGCTGGGGGCCCATCTCCTACGCCCAGATCACAGTGGCGGTGAGCGACACCCTCCAGGCTGCCGGTACAAACCAGGCGCCCGTCTCGAGCGTGGACCCGGGATCCCTGGCGACCATGCTGCGGGTTGACGGCAACACCCTCTCGGGACAGACCACTGTGACCCAGTTTACGGTGGATCTGACGGGCAGCCAGGATCCCGGTGACATCTCCAGGGCCTATGTGTACCTCGACGACGGGGATGACCTTTTCGAGACAACCCAGGACACCGCCATCGGTTCAAAGGCCGTCAGTGCCGTGTCCACCACCATCCCCGTCTCCGGAACCGTGGTGGATATCTCCGGGAGATCACTCTTCATCGCATACAGGATCTCCTCCTCGGCCACCGCCGACAACACGGTGGGGGCCCAGATCACAGCTATCGCTGTGGACCCGCTGGACGCAGTGACCGGTCTGCCCCTCGCCTCCGGAACAACCCCGGTGAAATCCGCCGGGGGAGGAGGTCCCTCCACGGAGATATTGCATCCCCAATCCCTGGCCTCGGCCACCGGGTGGTCGGCGGCGGACTGGGCCGGTGACCTCGATGCTTCGGGAGACGCGACGGCGACGGGCGGCAGTGCGAGGAATGACGAGTTCGTCCTTAACATGGACGACCACAGTGTAACAGGCGACCCCGCCATCGACAGTGTCGTTATCAAGGGAACTTGCCGCCTCACCGCTGCCAACCAGGAGGTGTTCAACTTCGGAGGCACCGGCGCAAACGATCAAATGACCGCTTGGACCTTTTCTGTCCAGGGTGTCTACCAGGAGGTCAGTCACGACTTCGGC
>JBFFDD010000114.1:0-8458 GCA_041559575.1 bacterium | reverse complement strand
ATACAAGACAGTTTAATAAAGTGTGCTTTGTATTTCGGTATGACGGTTTTGTCAAGCGGAAAATCGGTGGAAAGTGGAAAGTGGAAAGGGGAAATGAAACCCCTTTCATCCCCGGGTTCATGTCCCGGCTGTTGGCCTTCCCTTTGCAACGTCTTTCGCTATGAAATATTCAGTGAAAATCCAGAGATTTGAAGACCTAACCGTCTGGAAGAAATCCATGGCTCTGAGCCGGGAAGTTTACCGTTTGACGGGGGACGGTTCTTTCAGAAGAGATTGGGGACTGAGAGATCAGATGCGAAGGACCGCGATCTCCATCCCGTCGAACATTGCCGAGGGCTTCGAGAGATGCAGCGCTCAGGAATTGAGGTATCTCCTCAATGTGGCCAAAGGTTCGGCCGGGGAACTCAGAACGCAGCTGATGATAGCCAGGGACCTCGGCTATCTCAGAGATATCGAAGGGGATGTTCTGGTAAGGTCATGCGAGGAAGTGAGCCGGATGCTGGCCAGGTACCGAAAGAAAGTCAACAGAGGGAATTGATACCGAGGCATGTCCCTTTCCCCCCGTTACTTTCCCCTTTCCACTTGCCAATTTTTCCTTCGTCCTGCGCCAAAGGCGCTCCCCGTCACCCCGATACTCCGCCACCCCGATACCCACCCTCCCCCTTTCCACTTTCCACTTGTCACTGCTCTTAAGGCGACTCCTCCTTGATCCACTTCTCGCCGTCGAACCGGGCCACGCCGGCCTTGGTGGCCACCCAGATCTCCCCGTCCGGGTCGGGCGCTATGAGATCGATGATGATGCTGGGCAGCCCATTGGACCGTCCGTGCGTGGTCCACCCCTGACCGTCAAACACGGAGATGCCCCGGGAGGTCCCGCACCAGACCTTCCAGTCCCTGTCGATGGCCACCGTCCTGATCTCGTTGTCCACCAGCCCGCTGTCCCTGGTGAAATTGCGCCATTCGGCCCCGGTGAATTTGGACAGTCCCTTGCGGGTCCCGAACCACTTGTTGCCCAATGCGTCCACCGTTATGGACAGGACATGGTCGTCTACCAGACCGTCCCTTTTCCGGTACACCTCGTAGACCACACCATCCCTGATGTTGGCAACGCCCCTGGAGGTCCCGGCCCAGACGCTGCCGTCCACATCCACACCAATGGCCAGTACCTCCTCGTCCGGCAGGCCATCTTTGCTCCCGATGTGGGTGAATCCACCGCCCTTATCCTGCCGGTTGACCCCTTCCTCGGTGGCGATCCACAGGTTGCCCTCTTCATCCAGGATGAGGTCGTTGATCCGGTTTCCAACCAGGCCCTCCCGCTCGCCCACGAACTTCCGCGAACCGGAACCGACATGATAGACCACAAGGCCCGCCTCGGATCCCATCCAGAATGTCCTGCCATTCGTGACACTGGGAATCAGGAAGACACCCCTGGCGTACTTCCTCCACACCCCGTTGATGAACCCGTAACGATGGGTCTGGATCGGCTCCTGGTTGCCGACCCCGTCCACCGCGTAGAATTTCAGGATAACCGGCTCGTGGAAAGTGAAGGATGAGGTGTACACGGGGCTGTCCGGGTCGGGATCGCGACCGTCCAGGGAATAGTAGATCCTGGCCCCTTCCTCCGTCTCAAGGGTCACGGTCACGGGTGGTTTGTACTGGCCCTCGGGTGGATTCACAGCTGTTCTCGGCGGGGTGCCGTCTATGGTGTAGCGGACCTCGCTCACCTCTCCCCGGTTCCCGGCCGCGTCCAGGGCGAAGAATCTGACAATGGTATCATCCACCAGGACGATGGGCTCGTGGTAGATTTCGGACCCCTCATCGGGCATCGATCCATCCAGGGTGAAATAGACCGTGGCATCTTCCTCTGAACTTACCAGGCGGGCCAGGAGGGGCGGCCGTTGGAGCCCGGCCTGGGGCGAAGCAGTGACTGTGGGGGGCACGTTGTCAACGGTATATTCGGCGGTCTGCTCACCGCTCCGATTGCCCTGCCGGTCGACCCCGAAGAACCTCAGGACGGTGTTCTGCCTCAGCAGGACAGGTTCGGTAAAAATCTCCGAATCCTCCGTCGGCTCCGAACCATCGGTGGTATAGTAGATCGTGCTGTCCTCATTTGCCTCGATCCGGACCCTGTCACCGGCCCGGTAATCCTCTGGGGCTGGCGCGACCCTGACGGTTGGAGGAGTCGTGTCGACAAGTCTGCTCACCAGCTGGAAGACGTATCTCTCCTCCCTCAACGGCTCCCTCACCCCGTCAAGGCCTACCGCGAAGAACCTGAGGTGTGTATCACCGGAAAGGATCAGCGGTGTGGTGAAGATCGAGCTGGATGTGTCGGGCTCGGATCCGTCGATCGTGTAATAGATGGTCGCTCCCACACTTGAATCGAGCCTCACGATGATCCGGTCCGAGTAGGATCCACCCGGCGGATCAACCGTCGTCCTCAAGCCCTCCTCCGGCCCACGGGTTCCCTCGATCCGATAGAAGGCCTCCAGCACCTTTCCCCTGACCCCCATCGGATCCACCGTGAAATACCGGACCACGGTATCCTTCTCTATCCTCACCGGACGCCTGTAGACAGCCGAATAGAGAGAGGGCTCTGATCCGTCCAGGGTGAAGTGGACCCTCACATCCGGCGGCACCGAGATGGTGAGCATCAGCGGATCCCGGTAAATGCCGGGCGCCGGTTCCAGCCCGACCTCGAGGCCCCAGCTGACAGAAGGCGGATGAGCCAGGAGAACCACGGTCAGGACAGCGCCAAGGAGATGAGGGGATAGCGCCTTGAGGATGAGAGAACCGGTGATCCTGATCAATCGCACCATCGTTCCTTTCGGTTTTTACGCTGGCAAGGAGGCTTTTCGGCGGCCATCCGGATCGCCCGGCCCTGTGAAACCCGCCACAGATCGCTCTTTCTAAGGCCAGGCAGCGATATATTATTGGAACTGGACAACGATGGCAATATATTCCTTGCAACCTGAAATCGAATCAACACACTCAATGACCTGCCCTTTGCCTAAAACCTGCTATAATATTTTCGATGGCCACACAGAAGATGAAAGCCCTGGCGGTGGTGCCGGGCAGAAAAGAGATATCCGTCAAAACCCTCCCCGTTCCCAGGCTGGATCCGGATGACATTCTGGTTCGTATTACCAGTGTCGGCTTCACCCGCCGGGACCGGTTGATCCTGGAGAATCCCGGGACCATCATTCCCGAGGGATCCGATTACATCATTCCCGGCCACATTGCCGTGGGGCAGGTCGCGGAAGCTGGGCCCCTTGTCAAGGACCTCAAGGTGGGGGACATGGTGGTGCCGACGATCCGACGGGATTGTAAAAAGTGCATCGATGCGCGCAGCGACCTGTGCCCCCACCCTGACCGATACATGGATTCAGGCCTTACCGGCGCCCACGGTTTTGCCAGCGAGTTCATCTCCCTTAAAAGCCGCTACCTGGTCAAGGTCCCTGAGGAACTGGAAGCGTGCGCCCTCCTGATCACCCCCCTCAGTGTGGCCGAGAAGGCCCACAGCGAGGTCCTTGAGATCGCCAGGCGCTTCAACTTCTATTGCTACTACGACGCCGAATACCTCTCGCCTAAAACCCTCGTAACGGGGATGGGCCCGGTGGGGATCATGACTGCCTTTCTCCTGTCCCTCTACAACTACCGGCTGACTATCTTCGGCAGGAGGGATTCGGATGACATCCGGTCCAAGCTCTTCGACCCCATCGATATCGAGTATATCAACACATCGCGGGTCCCGTTGGATCGCCTGGAGAAGGCCGACTACAGCTTTCGACACATCTTCGAGACCACGGGGGACGCCGACTACATCATCCGGACCCTCCCTTTCATGTCCTCCAACGCGGTTACGGTCCTCATGGCCATGCCGGAGAACACCTCCAGGGATGGCCGGCTGGATATTGACGCCGCACATCTCATCGGCAGGATGGTCGCGGGGAACCAGGTTATCATCGGCAGCATCAAGTCAGGCCGTGACGCTTTCGAGTCAGCGGTCAAACACCTTATGGAGCTCAATGACCTTTACCGCCATGAGTTGTCCGGTCTTGTCACCCACACCTACCGTCTTGAGGATCATCGGAAGATCCTGGAGCTGAACTCAAGGGACACGATCCTGCCCACCTTCGACCTGACCTGAAGATGCCCACAGACCCAACCATCCCGGAGAACGGGCCGATCAACCGGCCCCTCCTAAACACCATATCCTCCGCTCTTCTTGCCCTCGCCTTCCTTGGCGTCCTTGCAAAAACCGTCCTGAGCCTGGGCGCTGACCCTCCGGTCCCTGGAGAAACGATCCTCCGCCAGGCCCTGCCCGAGGCCCACCGCTTTGTGAGGCTTCAGGATCCCTTCCCTCACTACATGGCCTTTGACGGGCAAGGGGGGAGCATGGGGGCCGTGGTGCTCACCGATGACTGCCCACCCTCAATAAAAGGTTATCTGGGGGTGATTCACATGGCTGTGGGGGTCTCGGCCAAGGGGGTGATCGCCGGGGTGGTTCCCTACAGCCACAATGAAACACCCTATTACATGAGGATGATATCCAATGCCGGCCTGACGAACACTTTCTCGGGTATTGACCTGGTGGAGACCTTCCCGCAGCCGGACGCCGTCTCGGGCGCAACAGTCTCCTCGATGGCCATCATCCGCGACGCCAGGTCCTCGGCCATTCTGGTGGCCCAGTCCCTTTTCGGGATCCGGACGGCCCGGCCCGAAGCGGGTGATGGTCGACGGCCTCTGCCGTGGCGGACCATCCTTCTGGCGGGAGCTTTGGGGCTGTCCCTGGCCGCCGCGCGCTCCGGCTCAGCCCGGCAGCTCAGGGAGGTTTCAATTGCCCTGAATCTTCTGGTGGTCGGGATCCTGGTCAATTCCCCTCTCACCCTGTCAGTGGCGTCAAGGCTCATGACCCTGAATTTTCCCGGGTGGGGTAACACCTATCTCCTGCTGATCCTTCTCTATCTGGCCTTATCCATTCCTCTTTCCGGAAGGAGTTACTGTCGCTACGTGTGCCCTTTCGGTGCTCTCCAGCACCTGCTCAATCGCTGGTGGCCGTGGAAATACAGACCGGGGACGGCCATGGTCTCCTTTTTGCCATCCTTCAGAAAACTGCTTCTGGCTCTGCTCCTCACCCTGACGGTGCCAATGAGCATGACGGGATTCTCACAGATCGAACCCTTCTATTCCCTCTTTTCCTTCAGGATGACACCCCTTGTGTGGATTTCTGTAACGGTTATTATAATCATATGTCTTTTCTGGAGACGGTTCTGGTGCAATGCCTTCTGTCCGACGGGCACCCTGGTGGCTCTCCTGTGCAGGTTGCTGCGGCCCGGGAGGGGGAATATCGATGAATCGGTCTGACGTGCTTCCCGCACCCCTCTCCCTGTTCCTCCTGGCCCTGGTGCTTCTGATGATCCTCGTGGTGGGATGGCACCAGGAACTGGCGGTCAGATATCCTCTTTCAGACCTTCCCACGGTTAACTCCGTCATCCTGCAAGAACAGATCAGGCAGGGCAAGGTGAGCCGCTGGGAAGCCCGCTACTACAGGATGATGCATGCTGGATCTGACACCGCCGAAATTCGTTGAGTGCACCCTCTGTCCGAAGATGTGCCGCATGGCGCCGGGCCAGAGGGGTGACTGCCGTGTGCGGTACAACGACGAGGGACGTCTGTTCTCCATGGTCTATGGAAAGGTCTGTGCCGTACACGTGGACCCGGTTGAGAAGAAACCCATGTTCCACTTCCTCCCCGGAACGGGCGCCTTCTCCATCGCCACAGCGGGATGCAATCTCCACTGTCTCTTCTGCCAGAACTGGGAGATCTCCCAGGCCAACCCGGAGGACACCAACAACCGGGACATGCCCCCCGAAATCGTCATACGGCAGACCCTGCAGGCCAGGTGTTCCTCCATCGCCTACACCTACTCCGAGCCAGTGGTTTTCTACGAGTACGTCGAGGACACCGCCGCCCTGGCCCGCGAGAGGGGGATCCGAAACATCCTGGTCACGGCCGGGTTCATCAACACCGAACCCCTTCGCCGCCTGTGCCGGGTTGTCGACGGGGCCAATGTGGACCTGAAGGGGTTCACCGAGGAATACTACCGTGAGGTCTGTTTCGGAGACCTCCGCACCGTCCTGAACACCCTGGTGACCATGAGGGAGGAGGGTGTCGTGCTGGAGGTCACCAACCTGGTGGTGCCGACCCTCAACGACGACATGGACAGGATCCGAGCCATGTGCCGATGGATGGTCAGGGAACTGGGTCCTGATGTCCCGCTGCACTTCTCACGGTTCTATCCCATCTATCGGATGAAGGACCTTCCTCCGACACCCGGCCGAACCCTGGAATCGGCCAGGCAGACTGCCCTGGATGAGGGCCTCAAATACGTGTATATCGGTAACGTCCCTGGAAATCCCGGGGAGGACACCTTCTGCCCGAAGTGCGGCCGGAAGGTCATCGACCGGTACGGGTACAGGATCCTGTCCAACCACGTGGTGAACGGAAAGTGCGGGTTCTGCGGGGAAGGGATCTATGGGATTTTTTGAAAGGAATGCCAAGAGATAAGTGATAAGACGTAAGTGCCTGGAGATATTAATAACAAAGATACTTAGCACTTATACTTAGGACTCAGGACTGGCAGTCATGAAACTTCTTTCCAGAAGACATATCCTCGGCCTCCTCGCCACCGCGGCGGGGGTTATTGTCCTGCCGCTAAACCTGCTCTTAAAAAGGAGGCGCTCGAACACCGGCCGCAAGGAGGCTCGCTTCTACCGCATCCTCAGCGCCCTTCTCATGGCGGCCCTCCTGCCCGGCCTGCTGGCCACCACCGCCTGTTCCAGGTCGGTCCAGGAGCCGGTGGTGGCCGGAAGTTTCTACCCCTCCGATCCTGATGCCTTAAGAGGCATGGTCAGGAAGTACCTCGCCGAGGCCGGCAAACCCCGGATCAAAGGGGAGATCCTGGGTCTGATAGCCCCCCACGCCGGGTACGTCTACTCCGGTCCGGTGGCAGGTTACGCCTACCGGGAGGTCTCCGGAAAAAGGTACGACCTGGTGGTCGTCATCGCCCCGTCCCACACGGCTTCACACAACGGTGTCTCCGTCCTGCTCAAGGACGCCTACCGGACACCCTTGGGGGATGTTCCCATCGACCGGAAGCTTGCCGCGGACCTGGCGGAAAAGGTCCCGTGGATCGAGTCCGTCCCGGCCCTGTTCGCCAGGGAGCACTCCCTGGAGGTCCAACTGCCCTTCCTGCAGGAGACCCTGGAGCCGGGGTTCCGGATCCTTCCCCTGGTCATGGGCAACCCCTCGCCGGCCCTGGCGGAGGCCCTGACCGATGTCCTGTCCGGGGCCGTCCGGGGGAGGAAGGTCCTCTTCGTGGCCAGCTCGGACATGAGCCACTATTACCCCTATGACCGGGCCGTCTCCATGGACCGCGGCACCCTGGAGTTCATCCAGAAGGGCCGGTTCGAGGAACTCTTCTCGGCGTGCAGCGCCCGGAAATCTGAGCTCTGCGGCCTGGGTCCGGTCCAGGTGGTGATGCGTCTGGCCGATCGGATGGGGATAGAGGAGGGAACGGTCCTGAAATACGCCAACTCCGGGGACACCGCCGGGAATCCCTCCCGGGTTGTCGGCTACGGGTCCATCGCCTTCGTGAACCACAACCCGGGCCTGTCCCTTTCCGACAAGCAGTCCCTGCTCACCATCGCCCGGCTGACCCTGGAGCAGTACGTCAGAGAGGGAACCTTGCCCGAGGTCCTGCCGGGTTCCGAAGCCCTGAGAGAACCGGGAGCCGCCTTCGTCACCCTCAAGGTCGACGGCCAGCTGAGAGGATGCATCGGCCAATTGCAGGCGACCGTGCCCCTTTACCGGTCCATCACGGAGATGACCCGCGCCTCGTGCAGCCGCGACCGGCGGTTCAAACCGGTCCGGCCTGAGGAGCTGGATCGCATCAGGATCGAGATTTCGGTCATGACCCCCTTCTCGCCGGTGGAGGATCCGGAAAAGATCGAGGTCGGAAAGGACGGGCTGTACCTCATAGCCGGAGGGCGGTCGGGAGTCCTCCTCCCCCAGGTCCCGGTGGAACAGGGGTGGGACCGGGAGGCCTTCCTCCAGGCCATCTGCCGGAAAGCAGGGGTGCCGGACGGCGTCTGGAAGGAGGCGGGGGCGAGGATGTTCACCTTCCGGGCACAGGTTTTCCGGGAATAAGACGGCTCGCCACAGCACGCCATCTCGTCTTCGTATGCTGTCCCCACTCTCTATTCTCTATTCTCTGTTCTCTGTTGTCTGTTTCCCATTCCTTCACTTCGTCTTAGTCTTACTCCTTCGTCTGGTCTTTCGCTTTCCCCTTGCCCCTTTTCCCTTTATAATGTGCGGTGTCCACGAGGAGGGGACAATGAAAATCGGTCATCCCATTCCGCACCATTCCAACAAGGCTGTCCTCGCCGCCCCTTTCGTT
>JBFFDD010000113.1:0-8518 GCA_041559575.1 bacterium | reverse complement strand
TGCCCGCCTTGGGTTCAGCCTTCCTGTTCGCGGCAGCCCACGTGATTTTATACTTCGATCCATTAAGGTTTGGAATTTTCTTTTCAGGGCTTCTCTTTGGCTGGCTGCGTGCGAAAACCGGAACTCTCCTCGCCCCCATGCTGTCTCACGGAACCGCAAATGTTGTAGCCATGTTTCTTATCAGGTCGGTGCCATGAAGAACGTCATCTTCACAGGGCTGGTTGTTGCCGCTGTTTTCATTGGTTGTGAACTGGCTTACCTGAGCGGGAAAAGGATGGGAATAAAAACCCGGTTTGTCATCGATGGGTCCCTGTGGGGCGTTGCCGCCGGATTTACGACCTCCCACCTTTTCAATATAGTCTTCTACCATCCTCAGAGGGTGCTGGAAGATCCTCTCGTTCTCCTGATGGTTTGGAGCAGCATGTCCTCCTTCGGCGGTTTCTTCGGCGGTGCCTTGGGAGCGATGATTTATTTCAGGAGAAAGAACGTTCCGACTCTTCCGTATGTCGAGGCCATCCTTTTCGGCTTCGTCCCGGCCTGGATCCTGGGCCGCCTGGGCTGCACCATCGCCTTCGACCACCCGGGCCTGCCCACCACGTTTTTCCTCGGCATGGCCGACTGGGCCGGGGTGGTCCGCCACAACCTGGGTCTCTACGAGATGCTATACACCGTTCTCCTGGCTGCGGCCCTGTACGGCCTGAGGAATTTCAGGCCCTTCGAGGGGTTCCACCTCGTCCTGATCATCTTGCTGTATTCTCCGGTCCGTTTCTTCCTCGACACCCTGCGGGTGGCCGACCGGCGGTACTGGGGGTACACCCCCGGCCAGTACTTCAGCGTCCTCCTCCTGGCCCTGGGGGTCTGGCTGCTGGTCAGGGGGGTGAGGCGAAGGGGCGAGGGGGCGACAGGGCGACTGAACGAGGTTACGACTATCCGACAAGGCGAACGCGCCGATTCTTCGTTGGATCGGTCAGTCGATAAATCGTAAATTCGAGAGAATCAGTTCCCAGTTCTCTATTCCTGGAACTCAGGGCAGGTGAGAGGGCGACTGAACGAGGTTACGACTATCCGACAAGGCGCACGCGCCGATTCTTCGTTAAATCGGCTAGTCGATAAGTCGTAAATTCGAGCGTATCAGCACTCAGCACCCAGTTCCCAGTTCTCTGTTCCTGGAGCTTGGAACCTGCCACTTGAAACTATACCCTCCCCTTGCCCGGGGCCGGATCAGGACTTACATTGATTTTTGGAATTAACTGAAACGATAACATCTTGACAGGTCCGCTGTGGTGGTAAAGAATGCTCGTCTGAATCGTGAGGATTTTCGCCCGGTTCTTTTCCCGGAACCCTTCAAAAGGAGGTATGAAATGAGCAAGTGGCGCTGTTCCGTATGTGGTTATGTCTATGATCCCGCAGCCGGTGAACCCGACGAGGGAATTGATGCCGGAACCGACTTCAATGACATTCCGGACGATTGGGTCTGCCCCGACTGCGGCGCGGACAAGAGCTTCTTCGAGGAAGTTTAATATGAAGCCTGTTGAAATGGCTCCGGGGGTCTACTGGACGGGTGTCCTGGACCCCCAGCTTCGCACCTTTGACGTGATCATGCACGCGGATCACGGAACAACCTACAACTCCTACCTGGTCAAGGGAAGCGACGGCTGCGCTGTTATCGAGACCAATAAGACCAGGTTCAAGGACACCTACCTTGAGAACATCGCTTCCCTGGTTGATTTTTCGGAGATCACTCATATCGTCCTGAACCACACGGAACCAGATCATTCCGGGTGTCTGGAGGCCCTCCTCGAACGGGCCGGGTCGGCCAAGCTCGTGTCGTCGAAGAATGCTGTGCCTCTGATCAAGGCGATACTGAACCGTGATGTGGAGGTCATAACCGTCGGAGAAGGGGACACCCTTGATCTGGGCGGAAAGACCCTCCGGTTCATCCCCGCCCCCTTTCTCCATTGGCCCGACACGATGTTCACCTACCTGGAGGAAGAAGGCATTCTTTTCCCATGCGATTTTCTGGGATGCCACTATGCGGATGACCGTCTGTTCAATGATCTGGTGGACGATTTCAGCTATTCCTATGAGTATTATTTTCATGTCATCTTTCGGCCCTTTAAAGAACACGTTCTGAAAGGCCTGGACAAGATCCAGGACCTGTCTGTGAAGATGATCGCCCCCAGCCACGGGCCGATCCTGAGGACGGATGTCTCGCACTTTACGGAATTGTACAGGAAGTGGGCGTCCACCCCCGGAGATAGAAAGAAACCAGCCCTGATAGTGCTGTACGCCAGCGCCTATGGCAACACCGCCAGGATGGCCGAGAGCATTGCCGAAGGTGCCAGGGAAGGTGGCATGGAGGTTTCCGTCTTCGATCTCGAGGTGGCCGATCCCATATCCCTCCTGGACAAGGTGGAAAGTGCCGATGCTCTTGCCGTGGGATCCCTCACCATTGAAGGTGATGCGGTCAAGCCGGTGTGGGACTTTCTGTCGTCCCTGGCGACCCTTAAACGGAGAGGCAAGATCGCCATCTCCTTCGGATCATACGGGTGGAGCGGTGAGGCACCGAGATTTATCGAGGAACGACTCAAGCAGCTGAGATTCAAGGTTCCCGAGGAGAATCTCCGGGTTCAGATGTTCCCCACCGACGGCGACCTGGAATCGTGCCGCAGCCTCGGACACAAGCTCGCAGAGTTGGCGGGGCAATAACACCGAAACCATGGTGATCATCTTCCAGCACGTTCCCACTGAAGGCCCGGGTCTGATCGCCGACATGCTTGAGGGGAGGGGGATCCCCTTCGCGGTGGTCGAAGCCCACGAGGAGGACCCCTTTCCGCTGTCCACGGCCGGATACACGGCTGTCATATCCATGGGCGGACCGATGTCCGCGAACGACGATCTCCCCTTTATCCATCGGGAACGGGAGTTTCTGGCGGAAGCAGCCGGGAGAGGGATCCCGGTCCTGGGGATCTGCCTGGGTGCCCAGATCCTGGCAGCGGCACTCGGTTCCAGAGTCTACCCGGGGACGGTGAATGAGGTCGGCTGGGGTGAGGTTCAGCTGACTCCCGATGGCGAGGTGGACAGGATCCTGGGTGGACTGGACAGCAGTCTTCCGGTGCTTCACTGGCACAGTGAGACCTTCGATCTACCCAGGGATGCGGTGCTCCTGGCCTCGACCCCCGATTATCTTCATCAGGCCTTTCGGTGGGGTGAAAACGCTTATGGGCTGCAGTTCCACCTGGAGGTCAATGAGGGAATGGTTCGGGACTGGCTCGAGGAGGACGGGGGAGACGCCTCTTCCATGGTTGAGGATCATCATGCCATCCTCTCGGCTGCCAGGGAACACCTTCCCAAGATCAGCCTGACCGGGTCCATCGTTTTTGGACGGTTCCTGGATTTGCTTATGAGGGGGCCGGCCCGGACGGGCGGACCGGATGAAATCCACTGAGGGAAAAAGAAAAACCACCTGAGGAGGTAACAAATGGTCGACAAAGAGAAAATTGTTGAGGTTCTGGACAAGGTGAGGCTCTCGCTGCAGGCGGATGGAGGGGATGCCGAGCTGGTCGAGATTACCGATGAGGGGACGGTCAGGCTGAGGCTGACCGGGGCCTGTGCCGGATGCCCCATGTCCCAGATGACCCTGAAGGCAGGCATAGAGCGCGCCCTGAGAGAGCACGTCAGCGAAGAGATCACCGTCGAGGAAGCGATTTAGTTCAGATTGTGCGAATCAGCGAACGGGAGATTTTGCGAGATAGCCTTTGTCTGTTTTTCGCTCTATCCCATAATCGCCGTGTCGCCCAGTCGAGATGAGGCCATGGAATCAGGCCTCGGTCATTTTTTCCCTGATCTTATAGAGCCGCGCCGCGTGGCCCCGTTCCTGGCGCTCCAGTTCCTCCACGGACGCCCGGTCCTCGGGGTCCTCGATGATCCGGGCCATGTCCTGGTAGAAGGACACCGACCTGAGCTCGAAGTCCAGGGCCATGTCGATGGCCTGAACAGTATCCGTGAGGGACTCGGCCTTGGCGACGGCATCCTCCGGATCCTGGAAAATAAGTCTGCTGGCGAAAGCCCTCAGGTAGAAAAGCTCCTGCTCTGAGACGGAATAGGCCACATTGCCATGCTTTTTCAGGGCGGATTCGAGGACACTTTTGAAGTCCGAGATATGCTGGTATTCGGCCGCCTCGAGGTGTTCGAAAAGCTCCGCGGCCTCCTCCGCGCGGGCCAGCTCCTTGACCCGTTTGTAGAATGCCGCCCCCGATGTCTCGATCTGGATGGCCATCTCGATGATCTCCTTGAGATTGTATGTCTGTGAGGTCATGATTTCCTCCTTTTCAGGGCGGGTTTTAAAGGCCCGGCTTACATGGGTAATAGGGATAAGCTAACATGCCGAACGGCAACTGGCAAAATCTAATGCTCGCCCTTTTCTGTAAAATCCCGGCCGTTACCGGTCTGGTCCTGATGACCCTTCTGGTTCCACATGATGCCTCAGGGGGACAGGTGAGAGTTATGTGGGAGTCCGACCGGGTCCGGCAGGGCGCCGTGGTTCCCCTGACGGTCGAATTCCCGGCCGACCTTTACCGTATTGAGGTGGTTTCGGGGGAGGAGAGATTTCCCCTGATCCGGGGGGAAAAAGGTCTTCATGTGGCCCTCGTCGGCGTCGATTTGAATTTCGAGGGCGATATCCTTCCCGTATCCTTTGACCTCTGGCCGAAAACGGGAGGGGAACCGAAGAGCCTCGTCGCCCAACTTAAAGTCAGAAAATCGAGGTTCGGCAGGCAGTCCCTGTCCCTGCCCACCGGCATGGTGGACCTGGATGAGGAAAAACTGCAGCGGGTCGGTGACGAGTCGGCCAGGATCCGGGAGGCCTTCGCCGAAAGAAACGCCGAGCGCTACTGGGTGTCCAGGTTCGTCAGGCCGGTTCAGGGAAGGCTGTCGACAGAATTCGGAACGTCCCGACTCCTTAACGGAAAGCCCCGCTCGCCCCACCGGGGGATCGACATTGCCGCGCCCAAAGGATCGACTGTCGTCGCCTCCAACTCGGGTGTGGTAACCATGGTCGGTGAACTCTACCTGTCCGGCAGGACTGTGATCGTGGACCACGGTTGGGGGGTGTCCACTCTCTACGCCCACCTGAATTCGGTTTCCGTCAGGGAGGGCCAGTTTGTCAGAAATGCACAGCCACTGGGGACCGTAGGCTCGACCGGACGATCAACCGGGCCCCACCTTCACTTTGGAACCGTGGTCCGGGGAGCGATGGTGGACCCACTGCAGCTCATCGAAGCGACCAAAGGGTTCTAAAAATAATTCCAAATTCAAAATTCCACGTTCCGGAAATATAATCTTTAGCCTCAGGGACCACAGGGAGATTTCTGGCCACCACAGAGGACACCGAGGACAATCAGAGCCTCATGGGGGACAACCAATTCAAGGGATTTAAAACCCCTTTAATCGATTGTCCGGCTTTCTCTGCGACCCCTGTGGTGCCCCTGACTTGCTCTGCGCTCTCTGCGGGAAAGCTTTTCCTTGGATTTTCATACCTCCGTTCTGCTAAAAATACCTCTTAGGAACATCGGGTAAGCTCTTCTCTTTTTTGGCACAGGGGGATCTCTCTGAAGGACGGGAATGCCATATCCACAGGCTGGAAGTGCCTTCTAGTCACCATCCTGACAGGATCGATGGTCATAGGTATTCTCTTTTTATCCCTGGGATATGAAAAGACATGGGGGCTGTGGAATATTCCGGTTATGATGCCTCCCTTCGCCGATCTACGGACAATAACCGGAGGGGCCGAATCACACGCCATGGGCTACGATCCCATGGTTCAGAATCCCGGGGATCCGTGGGGAAGACCCATGAATTATCCGAGGGTCTGGCAGTTGTTGTTCATCCTGGGGATAGACCAGGATCACACGGTCCTTGCCGGTGTTCTGTTCGCCGGCCTTTTTTTCGCGGGCGTCCTTCTGGCGGCGGTTCAGGTCGATATCCCAACAGCGGGGGCGATTTCGGCCCTGATCTTCTCGCCGGCTATCCTTCTGGCCCTTGAGAGGGGCAATAACGACCTTCTGGTCTTTTTCCTGCTGGCCCTGTCCATTTTCGTCGGTCAGAGGTCAGGCTTTTTCTTCCTCCCCGGAGTCCTGCTGTCATCCGTTTTAAAGCTGTTTCCCATCTTCGGCATCGCCTTTTTCCTGAAAGAAAAAGGGAGGCGGTTTGCCATCCTGATCCTGTCAGCCGTTGCGGTGTTCGCTCTGTACGCGGGCATTTCCTTAGCCGACATTAAGCGGATCTCGGCTGTGACCGAAAAGGGGGTCCTTAATTCATACGGCATTAACGTCCTTTGGCGGGGGCTGGGAGAGCCGCGCGTCCTGTTTGCGTCCTATCTGGTCGTTACCCTGATTTTTCTGGGTGCCGTCTTCTGGCGATCGCGGTCAGGGCAGAACCCTCCGCCGTCGGATCAAAGACAAATGGACGCATTCCGTGTAGGGGCAGGTATATACCTGGGAACCTTCATGACGGGTGACAATTGGGATTACCGGTTGATGTTTCTCCTCTTCACTGTGCCCCTTCTCGTGAGGTATGCCCGTTCCGGTGCGCCGGTCTATTCCCCGATGGCCGGGATCTCTCTCCTTGGTGTTATCCTCTCCTCCTGGCACCTGGTTTTGATCGGCGTACTTGGGACAAAATGGGCCTTCTATATCGACGAGTTTGCCGACTGGCTGATCTTTGCCGGACTGGCCGCGCTGTTCGTGGCCACCCTGCCGGATCGGTTGTGGCCAGATACCAGGTTTTCTCGGGTGAAAGCCGAAGGGAATCAATGAGAGTGCCTGAAAATAACAGGTACCTGGGGATACTGCTGCTCATCACGGTCCTGTTGGCTGTTCTGTTCTCCTCTGTGAAGCTGTTCGACCAGGACACTTTTTTTCATCTGGCCGGCGGCAGGCTGGTGGCGGAATCAGGACTGCCTTCCACCAACTCCTTCGCCTTTACCTATCCTGACCATCCCTGGAAACATTCCAAGTGGCTGTTCGACCTGGCCGTATACGCTTCCTTCAGAATAGGTGGGTACAATGGCATAGAACTCCTTCAGGTCCTTCTCGTTGTGGGGATCTTTCTTGTCACCATCAGGACAGCCGTTGAGGGTTTCAAAAAGATCGGGACTGGAGACCTGCTTTGTGTCATCCCGACTCTCATCCTGGCCCTGTCGGCCTCGCGGATCAGGTTTCCGATGAGGCCCCATCTGATCTCCCTTCTGGGTATAGCTGTTCTCCTCTGTCTATGGACCGTCCGTCCCCGAAAGACCGTGCTCTGGTTCGGCCTTCTCGCTGTCATCTGGGCGAATCTCCATCCCGGGGTCGTCCACGGAGCGGTCATCTGCTCCATGCTGGTGGCCGGTTCTCTTCTCAGCCGGAACAGGGAGATGGTGGGGCTTTCGATCCGATCCTCCGCGGCCTTCCTCGTCGGATCGGTCATCAACCCCTATACCATCTACCCCTACTACCTCTCCCTTGCCCACTTCACACTGGATAAAAGTCTTCCGGCCATCATCGAGTTCAGGGCCCCGAACCTTTTGAACAACACCAGTTTCTTCCTCTTCGCCATCCTCGCCCTGGCAGTGATGCCCTGGCGGGTTAAGGAGAAGGATTACCTCTACCTGATGCTGGCCCCGTTCTTTTTCCTGCTGGCCATGTTCGCTAACCGGGCCATCCCCCACTTTACCGTTGTAACCCTGCCCGGAATTGCCGCCACTCTGTGTGGCGTCCTCCGGGGGCAGGCAGCCAAACCGTTCGGCAGAAAATCGATCCTGGTCCTGCTTTCCATCCTCACCGCGGCCTCCCTTTACCTGAGTTACCGAGAGGCGAAGGGAAATAACATGGTGCTGTCGGCAGGCTGGGGGTTGAATCAGATCATGCTTCCCGGTCCGGCGGCGGATTTCGTCGAGGAGTCGGATCTTTCCGGCAACATGTACAACGATGTGTTGAACGGCGGCTATCTGATGTGGAGGTTCTACGGGCAACGTCCCGTCTTCGTCGATGGGCGCCTCTTTCCCTATCCCCTTGATTTCCTCAGGCGAATCCACGGCTTTCCCGAACCGGTTACGCCACCCCGGTGGGCCGATCTCATGGACGAGTTCGACATCGACTACGCGGTAGTGCGGCGAGAATCTTTCCGCGGCGCCAGTGACGCGGGCCTTCTTTTCCAGTCCCTGAACTGGCCCCTGGTGTTCATCGACGGCATATCCTACGTTTTTGTGAGGCCGGGATCCGTCAATGAGGAGCGAGCCGGGGGATTCAAGTTTGAAATAATCCGCCCCGACTCGACCGGCAACGAGCTTCTCCAGGCCGGCAGACAATACCCGGAAAGGATGAAATCCGAACTCCAGCGCATAGATCCTGACCGGACCCTGGATCCTGGCGATAGCATCAGATTCGGGGCCGGAGCCCTTGGGGCGAAGGCATACCAACTGGCGGGCCGATTCCTCGATCGCGGATTGGTCCTGAACCCAAAGAGCCCCCTCCTCCAT
>JBFFDD010000112.1:0-8654 GCA_041559575.1 bacterium | reverse complement strand
TCCTGGAGTCCGGGGGCAAAGTCTCCGATTTTAACGGCAGCCCTATCGGCCTGAACGGATCAAGGGTCCTGGCATCGAACGGGATCATCCATGAGGAAATGGTCCGGGTCCTGACTGAAGACCCTTCTGGCTAGGGTCAACACCAGGACCTGGGCACCGTTTCTTTTCAGGATTCTCGCGCAGGAGCGAACGGTCGCCCCGGTGGTGTAGACATCGTCGAACAGAAGGACCCGCTTGCCGGAGATATTTCCGATAGCCCTTCCCGGCCGGTAAGCCCTGCGCACATTCTCCTCACGCCTCTTCCTTCCCTGGGCTGCCTGTGAACTCCCTCTCCGCCTTACCAATATCCCGTTCGTCAGAGGCACACCGAGGCGGTCCGCCAGGGGAAGCGCCAGCGCGCCTGACGGATTAAATCCCCTCCTGACCATTCTGGACCTGGTGGTAGGTACCGGGACAACCAGATCAACCTGAGGCAGTTCCAGATCATCAAGCGCCCCCTCGCTGAAATGATCGAGGACTCCCAACAGGGAGAGCCTCCCTCCATACTTGAGAAGGGTGACGGCCCTGGCAAGCGGGCCATCGTAGTGATAGAGCCCGCGGCACCAGATGAAAGGCGGTTTATGGAGCAGACATTCAAGGCAGGTGTGGGGAAGATCATCCTGATGGAAGGGGGCCCCACAGATCACACAGACGGCGGATTTCGATACCCTTCGGAATCCCCGACAGCAGAGGCGACAGCAGTGGGGGAACAGCCCATGGGAAATCTGCCCACACAGCAGGCAGAAGGGGGGGTACAGGGCATCGAGAAAGGGACGCAAAAAATCCTTTGGCATCATGGAAAAACAGCAGCAATTCCAATGCCAAAGGATTTTATTGTGCGATTTTGCGACGAAGCGACCAGGCGAATTTACCGCTAAAAAATGGCTGGATCCTTCAATCTTCACACAGCCGTTCGCCCTCAAAGAGAGCTAATTTACGGCATACGATACGCTATATTCGCAAAGTCGCATGGTCGCCAGGTCTGGACGCCGCTCAAAACAGCGGTTGTCCGGTCATCTCAGGTGGCTGCGGAATCCCCATGATCTTGAGGATCGTGGGGGCCACGTCCGCCAGGATCCCGGTCTTCAGTTCCGGCGAGCCGGGACCGAAGTCCGGTCCCATGAGGACCAGAGGAACGGGCCGGACGGTGTGGGCGGTGTGGGGAGTCCCGTTGGCATCCAGCATCGATTCGGCGTTACCGTGGTCGGCGGTGACGATAAGGATTCCACCCATGTTGTGGATCCTCTCCGCCACCCGACCGATACAGGCGTCCACCGTTTCGATAGCTGCCACCGCCGCGCTGAAGACGCCGGTGTGCCCTACCATGTCCGGGTTGGCGTAATTGACCAGAATGAAGTCATAGTTATCTGAATCCAGCCTGCTCAGAAGCTCCTCCGTTACCCCTGCCGCGCTCATCTGGGGCTTGAGATCGTAGGTGGGCACGTCCTTGGGAGAGGGGATCAGGCACCTGTCCTCTCCCGGAAAGGATTTTTCCTCACCGCCGTTGAAGAAGAAGGTGACGTGGGCGTACTTCTCTGTTTCCGCAATTCTGAGCTGGGTCAGCCCACGGTCACTTAAAATCTCACCCAGGATGGCCTTGAGCTGCTGGGGCTCGAAGGCTACCGGATACGGAAAGGTCTCATCGTACTCCGTCAGGCAGACGTAGGACGACAGTTGAGGAACAGTGCCCCTTTCGAACTCGTGGAACTGAGCTTCGTTGAGGGCCCGGGTGATCTCCCGGGCGCGGTCACTGCGGAAGTTCATAAAAACGACGCCGTCCCCATTCCCGATGAGGCCAAGGGGGCCGTTTCCCTCATCGATAACCGTAGGGAGGATGAATTCATCCGTCTCACCGCGCTCGTAAGCCTGCTGAACGGCCCGTTCACCACTGGTGGCCGTTTTCCCTCCACCCTCCACCATGGCGTTGTAGGCCATTTGCAGCCTGTCCCACCGGTTGTCCCTGTCCATGGCGTAGAACCGGCCGGTCACGGTGGCGATGGAAGCGTTGTCTGTGGAGGCGCAGTAAGCCTGCATGTCCCTGATGTAATCGATGCCGCTGTTAGGTGGTGTGTCCCGTCCGTCCATGAAAGCGTGGACAAGAACCTGGGAAAGCCCGACCTCGGAAGCCAGACTGATCAGTGCCTTGATCTGCTCAATGTGGCTGTGAACCCCTCCGTCGGACATAAGTCCCATGACGTGAAGCCTGCCGGATGCCCCTTTGATCCTCTGAAAGGCCCCCAGGAAGGCCGGGTTCCTGCGGAACTCATTGGATGCAATAGCCCGGTTGATCCGCGTGAAGTCCTGATAGACGATACGTCCGGCCCCCAGATTAAGATGGCCGACCTCGGAATTGCCGATCTGGCCGTCCGGCAGACCGACGTCCTCACCCGAGGCGGAAAGGACCGAATGGGGAAAACGGTCCCGCAGGTTGTCCATGCACGGCGTCCTGGCTGCAGCGATGGCGTCCTGGCCAGTGCCGTCGGAAACTCCCCAGCCGTCGAGGACCATGAGAACGACCGGGATTTTTTTCTCATCTTTCTGAGCGGCCATGATCAATTAGGAAAGATCCCTTGTCGGGGTGTGGGGGTTTGGGAGTACCGGTGTTCACCCGCTGATGCTCTTTCACACCGACACACCGTTACGCCGACACCCCCTACCGTTGACGGGACACATTGGCTGCCGCGGTCGCTATTCCTCGTGCTCATTCCCATACTGGGGAGCGGAGGCAACCGGGGCGGGCGGTTCAGGGATAGTCGGGAGGGTGGAGGTGTTCCATTTACCACAGTTCTGACATCGAGCGGACCACTGGTTGGTATTGTGGCCGCAGTTGCCGCACTGGTACTGGGGATTCATCCCCAGGGAGATGTCGATGAACTTCCGGTACTCGACGAGAGCCTCCTGGTAGCGGTCCCTCCTGGCATTGAATTCCCCGAGGAGGGCGTGCAATAGGGGGGAATCGTACCCGAAGGATTCGACCTTCTTCAGGGCCATGAACCCCTCATCGATCATCTCCAGCCTTAAGCAGGTCTTTCCATAGAACAGATTGAGGAAGATGTCCTGGGGAGCTGTTTCCAGGAGTGCCCTGTAGGTCTCGATGAGCTTTCTTGGGTTTTCCTTCTCGAGTAGCTTGTCCTCCATAACCTGGAGGAATACCGCTCGCCGGTGTTCCCGGTAGCCTTCTTCGAGGATAGACAGTCCCTCGTCAAGTTTGCCGGTGGTGATCAACGCCGCCCCCTGACGAACGATGGCGGCGATATTCCCTGGATCCTCTCTGAGGACCTCCTTCAGGAGCTTCATCGCCCTGTCCGTTTCGCCCCTGTCCAGCAGACTGGAGGCAAACTCGTATTTCAGACCACGGAGGTAATCCTGAGCCTCGCTTGATTTACCGGATGTTTTCAGGAGTTTTTTCTGTGTTTCCACAGCACCGTCCCAATCCTTCAATTGCTCCTGAATATCCCGAAGCATGGTCAGTGCGGTGCGGTTCCCATCATCACGTCCGATAACCTCTCTCAGGATAACCGCAGCGTCATCCAGTTTGCCGGCGCCCAGGTAATCATCAACCAGTCCAAGCAGGACCCTGAGATTCTTCGGGTGGGCTGCTCGAGCCTTCTGATGGAGGGTGATGGCCTGATCAAACATACCCTTCTTGAGATAGACGTTGCCGAGCCTGAAAAAGGGCAGGAGAAAATCAGGGTCTTTTTCCACCGCATCCTCGAGAAGCTTGACCGCCTGTTCCTCCTTACCGGACAGGTGGGCATCGACGCCCCGATTATAGAGTTCCTCCGCTTTGGTCCTCCTGCGTTTTTTCAATCCCTCCTGGACCTGATGATAGGTTCTTCGGATCCCCCTGATGGCGAAGAGCAGAAGGATAACCAGGGCCCCGACGCCCATGGACAAAAGGACAACCCCAACCAGGGGCACCTCGACCGCCTTGTCCTTCCAGAGGTTGATGTTGACATAGGCCTGGTTGTAGAAGGCAAAATAGGAAAACGCAATCACAACAACGAGCAGGACTAAAGTAACGGTTCGGCTCACTTCACACTTCCCCTCTTCTCAATTTCATCCTTGCAGCGGATACAGAATTTGGCGTTGGGACGGACCTTGAGCCGCCCCTCCGGGATCTCCTCGCCGCAGGATTCGCAGATCCCATAATCACCGTTCTTCATATTCTCCAGGGCTTCATCGATCTCCTTGATCTGGGTGACCAGCATTTCAGTCAGGGTGATGTTGTAGTCCGTCGTATAGTTCGAATCGGCCTGATCTACAGTGTCCTTGGCGTCATCCCGATCCTGGCTCATTTTCTCTTCCGATTTTCTCTGAATCTCGGACTGCAGCTCCATTCGCCTGTCGAGGAGGATCTTCCTGTATTTTTCCAGTTTCTTCTTGTTCATCGGATCCCTTTCTTCCATTGAGAACAGCGGTTATCATTCCGTCAGGGTGTGTGGAACCCTCCTGAACATCATTCGGTCCTGTCCCATATATCACGCCCGGCGGAAAAACAACAAGCCCGGCATAAACAGGAGTTTGGGAAAAGACAGGAATTAAGTTTACAGTTTTGCGTTTCCGGTTTCCAGTTGAAAAGCTGTGATCTGTGGTTCGCCCGATCTCCACCGTCTTCGTTCATGATTACTCAGGGCCCGGTTTGACGAATCCCTTTCGCCCACTCTCGCCGTCGCCCTACCGCCCCATCGCCCTGTTCCCTCTCTTATCTGTGATACGGCTCACCGCGGAGGATGGAAAAACCCCGGTAAAGCTGCTCAAGGAGCATGAGCCGGGCCATCTGGTGGGGGAGGGTCATCAAAGAGAGGGATAAAACCATGGTGGAATCCTCCAGGGCTCCGGGCGCCAATCCATTGGGGCCCCCCACCAGAAAGCTTACCCGCCTTGAGCCGCTTCGCATGGCGCCGTCCAGCCACTCAGCCAGATCCTCCGAGGACATGCTCTTTCCGTTGCGGTCGAGGGCCACCCTGATATCCGCGCGGAGATACTCCTTCCTGACAGGATCATAGGCAGCCTGGAGGTCCGATTCGGACCCGGACCTCTCCTTGGCTGTTTCCCTCATCTCCAGGGAACCGTAGGCCTTTATCCGCTTAACGTACTCGGTTATTCCATCCCGGTAGAACGGCTCCCTGATCTTGCCTATCCCGAGAATCTGTATCTTCAAACGGTCTCTTCCGTGGGGGGTTGAAGGTCCAGGTGCGGCGCGTCCACCCAGAGCTTTTCCAGATCATAATATTCCCGAACCGGCTCCAGAAAGACATGGACCACTATCTCACCGTAATCGAGCAGAACCCATTTACCGTGACGCAGGCCCTCCTCCCCTATGAGTTTAAGGCCGACGGCCTTGAAAGCGGCCATGATGTTTTCAGCGATGGCCTGAACGTGTGTGTTGGAGCTCCCGGTGAGAATGATAAAATACTTTGCCACCGACGACAGCCCCTTGAGATCGAGAACAACCGGGTCGAGGGCCTTCTTGTCCAGGCCCGCTCCGGCAGCGAGACGCGCTTGATCTGTGGTATTCAAATGACAGGGTCCTTTCCGGGATTCAGCTCAATGAATCCCATGGGTTTAAATGAAAATGGAAATTGGAGAATGGAGAATAAGGACTGAATCCAAGCAGCGTAATGCCTCTTGATTTTTGCATTATTCCAACACCCAATCTCTGATCTCCAACCACCATGAATCAGACATCAAACTTATAGCTGTTAACTGCAAACTACGAACTTCCCTTTCCCCCTTCGACTAAGCTTAAGGTCTTGGACTTTGCACTTGCACCTTTCCCCAGGACACTTTCCTTTCTACTTTCTACTTTCCCCTTTCCCCTATCTTCCCCCATACAGCCCCTTCTCGCGGATATACCTTTCCACCTCATCGTGAACCAGATACCGGATGCTCCTTCCCGAGGCCACCAATTGCCGGATCCGACTGGCCGAGATGTCCATCTCCGTGACCACCATGGATCGGAGTGTCGAGAACCTGCCGATGGCGTAAAATGGGCCTGCCTTCCTGCATCCATCCCGTATCTCACCCGGCAGCGGCCCCAGCAGGTCGACCTCAAATCCAGGTCTGGTCAGGACCACCACGTGGGCCAGATCCAGGACCTCCCGGGGCCGGTGCCATGTCTCGATCTCAGCGTAGGCATCTGCTCCGAGGGCCAGGTAAATCTCAACGTCACCCTCCAGTTCCCTGATCTCCTTCAGGGTATCGAGGGTATAGGAAGGTCCTGATCGTCTTATTTCCAGGTCCGAGGCCTCGAGACGGGTATTCCCGTCCACGGCGGTACGCAGCATCTCAAACCGGTCCAGGGCGGAAGCTCGGGGCGGGGCCTCCCGATGGGGCGGGGAAGCGGAAACCAGCATATGGACCCGGCTGAGTTCCATCCCTTCGGCGAACTCCTCGGCAGCCCTCAGATGACCGAGGTGAACGGGATCGAAAGTCCCACCGAAAACACCTATTTTCTTCACGCTCAAGATCTGCCTCCTCCGTGAAGAAAACAGACCACTCGAACCGGGGAGGGAGAGAGGGGGAGAGAGGGAAAAAAGACACCGTGTTTCCCCAATTCCGAGCTCCCACCTTTTTCAGCCGCCCTGTCGCCCATGCGCCCTATCTCCCTCTCGCTCTACTCGCGCAGATGCCCTTCCCCAAAGACAATAAACTTCTGGCAGGTCAGTTCCTCCAGGCCCATGGGGCCCCGGGCGTGGAGTTTATCGGTGCTGATCCCTATCTCCGCACCGAGGCCGAAAACGAAACCGTCGTTGAGCCGGGACGAGGCGTTGACCATGACGGCCGAAGAATCCACCTCCCGGATAAAACGTTCCGCTCTTCGATGGTTGTCTGTGACGATAACATCCGTGTGCGCCGAACCGTAATCGGCGATGTGGTCCATAGCTTCTTTCATGTCGGAGACGATCCTGACAGCCAGGATCAGATCCAGGTACTCGGCTCCCCAATCCTCCTCTGAGGCTTCACTTACCCATGGGACCAGACTGCGTGTGGCCGCACACCCCCGGATTTCAACCCCCTCGTCCTTCATCCTGTTCAGGAGGCCGGGCAGAAAGGAAGGCGCGATGTCGGAGTGGACGAGCAGGGTCTCCATGGCATTGCAGGTACCCGGCCTGTTCAGTTTGGCATTCATGCAGATCTCCCCGGCCATCACGGGGTCGGCCTGGGAGTCCACATAGGTATGGCAAACTCCATCCAGATGTTTGATCACCGGGATGGTGGAGTTCTCCATAATCATCCTGATCAGACCCTTACCGCCCCTGGGAATGATCATGTCCACGTAATGATCCAGGGTGAGAAGCGCGCTGACGGCCGCACGGTCGGTGGTGGTGACGACCTGGGCTACCTCCATCGGAAGGCCGGCCCCCTGGACGCCGTCCTGGAAGACAGAGGCCAGGGCCCTGTTGGAATGGATGGCCTCGGAACCGCCCCTCAGGATGCACGCGTTCCCGGATTTGAGGCAGAGCGCCGCCGCGTCGATAGTGACGTTGGGGCGGGACTCGTAGATGATCCCGATGACCCCGATGGGAACCCTCATCCGCCCTACCCGGAAACCCGCGGGCCTGTTCCAGATGCGGGTGACCTCACCGACGGGGTCCGGCAGAGCGATGATCTCCTCTACAGACCTGGCCATATCCTCGACCCGGCTGTCCGTCAGGGTGAGACGGTCCAACATGGCCGAGGACAACCCCGCCTCTCGGCCGGCCTCGAGATCTTTCCGGTTTTCCTCCTTGAGGGTTCCAACGGACTCCCTGAGTTTCGAGGCGATGATGCTGAGGGCCTCGTCCTTCTCCCCGGGGCGGGCACCGGCCAGGATTCGACCGGCAGCGCGGGCTTTTTCACCCATCTCTCGTAGTAGTTTATCGATGTCCATGGCCCACTCCTTTAAACTCGGCATTCAGTAGTCTGTGTTCGGAATAATCAGAAATTGGAGATTGAATTCTGGATATCAGAGGTGATCAGGTGTGTGATCAGCGGCAATCCCCTGGAATCTTAAAATTCCCAATTTCTAATCTCCAATTTTCCCTTCATTCCGAATCCCGAATACCGAAGCCCTTTTCATTCCTTCAGGACAAGATCATCCCTGTGGATAACCTCCTCGCCGGGACAGGTGCCCAAAGCCTCTTCGATCCGGGTGCTGTGCTTGCCCATAATAAGCCTTATCTGGTCGGACGAAAAACACGTCACACCCCGGGCGATCTCAACGCCCTCGCCATCCACGCACCCGACCCGGAGTTTCGGTTCACTGAAGGTGACGTTGTCGTGTTGGTGGGACCGGCGGATGCGCGTGCCACGGCTGGCCGCCTCTTCCGGGCTCCTACCGATTGAACGCCCGACCTAGGGCCCGGCGCTCGCCGCGACTGCAAGCAGCGTGACGTGAATCTCCACCGTGTCATCGATGTCGGTGGCGTAGCCCCCGGCCATCGTGACCGCCACCGGCACCCCGTGCTCCCGACAGAACGCCATGATCAGGCGGTCTCGCTCGGCCAGCCCTGCTTTCGATAGCGCAAGCCGCCCGAGCCGGTCGCCCGCAAACGGATCGGCCCCACCGAGGTAGAAGGCGATGTCGAAATCGCCCGGACGAGGGATGCGGTCGAGCCCTTTGGTCAACT
>JBFFDD010000111.1:0-8681 GCA_041559575.1 bacterium | reverse complement strand
GACCACCATGGACTCGACTGCGTGTGGTACAAACTCGACCGGAGCGATTCGGACATAGGCAAAATTTTCCACTACCTCAGGATGGTCGGGAAGGGACGGGGGGAAAAAGATCACCGGTTTTTGCCGGCTTTCGCCCCGGAACACGCCTCAAACCTTTCCAGTTTTACAGGAAATTTCTTCGATGGTTTCTGCAGTCTCTTCGAGGAAGGGCCTTTCCTGGTCCTGGATAATTATCAGGATGTCCAAGATCGAAAAGTGTTAGCCAGGTTCCTAATGGACGCGGCGGACAGAATGCCCAAGGGAGGGAGCCTTGTCATAACCAGCCGCACCGAGCCTCCCCCTGTCTTTTCCGGCCTTCGAGCGCTGGACCGCATGGAGATTCTCGGCTGGAAGGATCTTAAGCTGGATGGCCAGGAGCACCTGAGATTCTTCGGCATCCTGGGAATAGAGGGGTTGTCGGAAGACTCCCTGGCAAACCTGATCGGGAGCGCCGACGGATGGATAACCGGACTGCTGATCCTGACAAAATATATCAGGAATCAGGAGGTGCTGCCGAAGGGACCGTTCGGACCGGTAACCGAACCGCTGTTCGATTTCTTCGCCACCCAGATCCTGGACACACAGCCGGTGGAGATCCGGAACTTCCTCCTTCTAACCTCGCTGATGCCCTTCACGTCTCCGGAGATGGCAGGCAAGCTGACCGGCATAAGCCGACCGGACAGGATCCTTGACTATCTCCGTAAAGAGAACCTTTTCATCGATAGATTTGGGCATGATCCCTTCTATTACCATTTTCACCAGCTGTTCAGGGAGTTTCTGGTGAAAAAGGTCGAGCTTAAATTCACGCCGGCGGAGATAAAGAAACTCAAAAGATCCGCCGCCGGTATTCTGAGGGCGTCCGGCTACGCCGAGAGCAGCCTGGACCTTTTGAGGGATTCGAAGGATTGGGCGGCCTTGACGGATATTATCGGCGAGAGAGCTCCGACTTGGTTGAGGGAGGGCAGATACGAAACCCTGGCAAACTGGATCGGATCCATTCCCGTCGAGGTCCTCGAACAGAACCCAACGGTGCTCTACTGGAAGGGAAGAAAGGACCTGCCCTTTGACCCGGTCGGGAGCCGTGAATGCCACCGGAGGGCATTCGGTCTCTACCTGAAGGAGGGCAACTCAGAGGGGTGCTACCGGGCGTGGTGCGGTGAGGTGGCGACATACGTCCTTTATCAGGACAACCTTGACGGCCTGCGTGCCCTCCTCGATCGGTTTGAGGAACTGTGCCAAACGTTCCCTCCTCCCGATGACATCATGGCCCAGGCGAGGGTCGCGGCGAGCGTGTTCTCCGCCCTTGTCTACGTCGGGCTCGATCACCCCGATCTGGAGACGTGGGGGGAGCGGGCCGTTGAACTGTCGCGCAGGGCCGGGGCCGTGAACCTCCAGGCCTGGGCCCTTTTTACCAAGGGGCTTTTGAGCCGCTTCAGGGGCGATCTCGCCGGCATGTCGTTGGTTTCAGATTCACTTCTGAGGATGGCCAAAGAACGAGATGTCAGTTTTTATAACCGGATCGCGATCAATGTCTTCAGGGCAATGGATTGTTTTTTCCGAAACGATGTCGACGGCTGCCTGGAGGCTACCGAAGAGGGGATTCGGATAGCTCAACAGAGCGGTGTAAATGCCTTGAATCCAGTTATATACGGCCTACGGGTGTCCATCATGCTTGCAAATGGAAACAAGGAGGGCGCGGGACCGACGCTGGAGTACATGGCAAAGCACCTGGACGGGGCGCTACCCTTCGGCAGGAACTATGTTCACAGGTCCTTTGCCTGGTACTATCTCTGTGCGCGTAATCTGCACCTGGCCCTGAGACACGCCGAGGAAGGTCTGAATCTGGCCAGGATGATCGGGCTTCCTGAGAATCTGGCTGTGAACTTTCTGTCGATCGCTCATATCAGCCTTGAGAAAGGTGATCTGGACAGGGCTGAGGAGTATCTCAACGAATCGCTTTCCCACGGCGAGAGAATCGGGAGCCCGCTCATCAGATTGCAATGTTTTCTCCTCCGGGCCCGCGTCGCCTACCACCGAGGGAATTTGGAAATTGGAGATGATCACCTGGCAAAAGCTTTTTCCATCGGCAAAGCCCATGCATACGTCAGCTGGTACTTTTTCCAGCCCGGCGTCATGTCCGGACTCTGTGCCAGGGCCCTCGGGGCGGGGATCGAGGTTGATTACGTCCGGGACCTCATCCGCAAGCGCGGCCTCTCCCCTGAAGGCAAGCAGGCCGGGCTGGAGGCCTGGCCGTGGCCGGTCAAGATCTACACAATGGGCCGGTTCGATCTTATCAGGGACGGTACAGCTGTTCAATTTTCCGGAAAGGCGAAGAAAGTACCTCTGGACATGCTCAAGGCGGTCATCGCCTTCGGGGGAAAAAAGGTCCGGAAGGACATTATCATCGATGCCCTGTGGCCCGATGCCGATGGGGATGCCGGCCAACAGTCCTTCGCCACGACACTTCACAGGTTGAGAAAATTTTTAGGTTTAAAGGATGTTCTCCAGGTCAGCCATGGTCAGCTGACCCTCAATCCCCTGTTGTGCTGGGTGGATGTTTGGGCCCTGGAGGATGTTATGGAACAGGTTGAATTGTTGGCCGGCCTCAGGTCATCGTCGACAATCGAACAGATCGACCGGTCCTCCTGCGAGGACTATATGAACCTCTATCGAGGACACTTCCTGGCATCCGATGACCACAAAGCCTGGACAGCCCCCGTACGTGAACGCCTCCGGAGCCGATATCTCCGCACGGTAACCAAGCTGGGGAAGATGAGCGAGGAATCCGGGGATTGGGAGAAGGCGTCGGAACTGTACCGGAAAGTCCTCGAGGTGGATGACCTCGCCGAGGATGTTTACAGAAGGCTCATGCTTTGCTACCAGAAGATGGGTCGCCGGGCCGAGGCTGTGGCGGTCTGTCACCGGTGTATGGACAGGCTGGGCGAAGCTCTGGATCTGGAGATCTCACCGGAAACGCAGAAGCTTTGCGATGAGATCAGGGGAAACGGGTGAATTGAACCTGGAGAGAGCCTGCCGGCAGGCCTTTGCCGGCAGGCCACCACCAGAAGCGGAAATCATGGCACCTCACCGGAGGAAGAGACCGGACCCCCGGTGAAGTGGATTCCCTCTATCCTTCCCCAATGCTCTCCGGCAGTCTCCCCAGGTGAGAGTGGCAGAGTTGTTCTGACCACCCTCATAAAATGAACCCGTTGATGGGTTTATTATCCTCGATACTTCTGAGGAGTGATCCGCTAATCGTCCTTTGTCAGACCGCTTTTGCGTCCGCAGAGGATCCTGAGCAATTCATCCGCGTTGTGAAAGGCCTCCCTTGTTTCACTCTCGATGCCCTCCACTAGCCCTTGAATCTGCTCCGGTTTTTCCTCGTCACGCCGGTAGATCCTTATAATGTAGTTGTTTTTCTGCTCCTTCACTCGAGTCGTACTTCCTCCGATTTAAATAAGTACACCTCCGTTCCAGCAAGATTGTGGCACAGGAGATATTACAGATCGGGTACAGATGGGAAAAAAGGGGGAAATAGAAAATGGAGAATGGAGAATAGAGAATAGAGAATGGAGAATGGAAAGAGAGACGGACGAAGGAGTAAGACCCTCCGTCGCTCCTTGAGCTATGGCGTGGCAGGCGAAGACGAAGGGAGAGCGGGCGGGGGGCGAGGGGGCGAATGGGCGAGAGGGAGCGGCTTTGGCGCAGTGGGAAGTAACAAGGGGAAAATAGAGAATGGGAAAAATCAATGGAAAGGAGAAGGGCGAGGAAGCGACGGGCCGACTGGACGACAGCGCGAATGTGCCGGTTCTTCGCTGAATCGGTTAGTCGATCAGTCGTAAATTCGAGCGTATCAGCCATCAGTTAGACTTTCCGACAATGCGAATGCGCCGATTCTTCGCTGAGTCGGTTAGTCGATAAGTCGTAAATTCGAGCGTACCAGCTCTCCGTTCCCCGTTCTCCTCTAGATTCTCCGGTCCGCCTTTAGTATCCTGTACCTATGGTGAAAGGGGGTGCCCGATGAAGACCAGGAAGGTCTACGATATATCGATGCCCATCCGGGACGGTATGATCACCTGGCCCGGCGAGGGCCCGGTGAAGGTGGAGAGGACCAGGTCCATGGCCCATGGGGACAGGCTGAATCTCACCCGGATCGAGATGGGAGTCCACACCGGCACCCACATCGACGCCCCGTTCCACTTCGTGGATGGTGCTGCCGGTGTGGACACTATTCCGCCCCCCCTCCTCGTTGGACCGGCGCTGGTAGTGGCAATCATGGGTGTGCGGCAGATCGGAGTGGAAGCCCTGGAGGGAGCGGATATCCCGATGGGGGTGTCAAGGGTCCTTCTCAAGACGGATAACGTGGAACTGGCCAGGAAGGGGCAGTTCGATGATTCCTACTCCTATATCACGCTGGAAGGGGCCCGTTATCTGATCAACAGGGGGGTGAAGGTTCTCGGTGTGGATTACCTTTCGGTGGCCGAGTACGGCAAGGGTGAGGAGGTCCACAGGGCCCTGCTCACCGAGGGAGCCGTCATCATCGAGGGGCTGGATATGAGGGGCGTTCCGCCCGGCATCTACAAAATGGTGGCCATGCCCCTGCGCATCGTAGGGTGCGACGGGGCCCCGGCGAGGGTGGTGCTGTTCAGCCAATGAATGGACATATAAATATGTCCGGATCATTGGATTTTTGGAGCATTAGAGAATGGGTTTATCCTAATATCTAATGTTCCATTGTTCTAATTTCCCTTAACCCTGTTGACACAACAGGCTGGCTGGAATAGAACAGGAGCGGAGTCTGTATACCCCATAACGGGTGAAAGTGTAACGGAGTAGGGGAGTGACGGAAGTTCATAACAGGTGACGGAGTAGCGGAGGGACGGAGTGACGGTGTGGAGAAGCAGGTCCCGCTTGACCCCGGCACGCCGATACTCCAGTACCCCGATACATTTGTCATAAAGTCCTGGAAGGACATTAATTGATGGACTGGACCCACATCACAACCATCATTCTCGGCCAGGTCGGCGGGGAGGTGGAACTGGGCGTTTTTTCCATGATCCTCAGGGCCGGTCTGATGGTCAAGCTGGTCCTCCTGATCCTCATGCTCATGTCCGTAATGGCCTGGGCGGTGATTTTCTATAAGTGGAGAATGGTCAACCGCGCTGATGCCGAGAATCGGCGTTTCCACCAGCTTTTCCTGCGTCAGCAGAGGCTGAGCGTTATCAACGAGGGCGCAGATGACATGAATTTTTCCCCGGTGGCCGCCATTTTCAGGGCCGGCTACATCGAGCTGATCAGGGTTTCCAAGCGACGGTCGGAAAAGCCCAGCGCCTTTCCGGAGGACCCTGCGGCCATGACAACGGAGGTTTTCGGGATGGCTAATATCTCCCGCGCCATGTCCAAGGCCTCCGAGACGGAGCTGACACGACTGGAAAAGGCCCTGCCGTTCCTGGCAACCACGGGCAGCACGGCCCCCTTCATCGGCCTGTTCGGGACCGTCTGGGGGATCATGAACGCCTTTCGAGGTATCGGTCTTGCCGGCAGCGCCAGCCTGATATCGGTGGCTCCGGGGATATCGGAAGCCCTGGTTGCCACCGCCGCCGGCCTGGCTGCAGCCATCCCCGCTGTGGTCGGATACAACTATTTTATCCAGAGGATCCGGGTTCTGGACAACGAGATGAAAACCTTCTCCGCCGAATTCCTCAATATTGTGGAGAGGCATTTCAGGGGACTCAGGTAGATGGCCATGAACGGCGGGTCAGACCGGAAGATGATGTCCGAGATCAATGTCACACCCCTGGTGGATGTGATGCTGGTCCTTCTGATCGTCTTCATGGTGACAGCTCCCATGCTCCAGTCGGGGATCGACGTTCAACTGCCTCAGGCCGGCGCCGCGCCCCTCGACAAGGGGGAGAAGGCTGTGACGATCACCGTCGACAGGGACGGCATGGTGCACCTGAACCGGCGTGCCTTCACCATCGAACAGTTCCGCCAGAGGGCACCGACCCTGTTCTCCGAACTGGGTGGGAGGCCCGTGTACATAAGGGGCGACAGCAGAATCTCCTACGGCAAGGTTATCTCGGCCATGGCAGCCCTCAAGGCCGCCGGTGTCGAGAAGGTCGGATTGGTGACCGAGCCGGAGAGGGATTGAACCTGAACCATGGCCAGGGATTTCGGTTTTATCCTGCCGCCGGACCATATCGCGCGGCACCATTTTCGCGATCCTCTGTTCAGGAGGATCTTCTTTGCCTCCCTGATCGTCCACGCTGTCCTGTTTGTCCTCGCCGGAACGGTCACCCTGTTCAGGATGCCTCAGTCAGGCTATGCTCCGACCTACACCGTCGATCTGGTCTCCCTGCCGCCGTCACCGGCAGCCAGAGGAGAGGACAAAAAGCCCGCGCCTTCACCGGTAAAGCCAAGGAAGGCTGTGGCGAAAGCTGAGGAGAAGGAGGCCGCCGTTCCGGTCAAGCCGTCTTCGCCGAGGGAGGGGCAGGTCGCGGTCAGAACCGTGGACACGGCTGTCGGCGATGAGTCCGCCAGGGCTCAGCGTCGCAAACGCCTCGATGAGCTGGAAACGAAGGCCGCCCGTCTTTACGAGACCTATCGTTCCGAGGGCGCTTCGGAACCAGACGTCCGGGATGACCTCGCACCTCCGGGTCCATCCGCCGACGAGGAAGGCATGGAGGAGGGCGGCGGGGCGAGGGGGATCCATGAAGCTGTCACCGGCCGGGGTGGAGGTCCAGTGGATCTCAGATACAAGGGATATTACGATCGTGTCTGGGAGCGGATCAGGGCCTCCTGGGTGCTTCCCGAGGGAGTTGCCGCCCGCGATGACCGCCTGGTTACAGTTGTCGGCATCAGGATCGCCTCGACAGGGGAGATCGTCGATCTCAGGATCGAGAGGAAATCGGGGAACATCTATTACGACCAGTCGGCACTCAGGGCGGTCAGAAAAGCCAGCCCTCTGCCACCCCTGCCCTCGGATATCGAGGAGGGCTTCCTCGAGGTAGGGATCAATTTCAGGGTGAGGGAATAAAAACAGTATCCAGTATTCAGGAGTCAGTATTCAGTATCTGTGAGGATGGAATATAAAAAAGATCCCGGAGTCTCAAAGAGCCAGGCCCCTGATCTCTGGTCCACAAACTGGAAACTGTAAACTGCAAACTGTAACCTTGAACCTGCGAGGACCCATGAAAGAGCGCATCCTGAGAAAAGCGACACTCATTGCCATCATATCGCTGCTTTGGCCCTCCCTGGCCGCGGCCAAGGTCTACCTGGATATCAACGCCCCGGCGACCCGCAAACTGCCCCTTGCCATTGCGATACCCGCCCCACTAGAGGGGGCCAGTCCCGATCCGGCCATATCACGGGAGGTGCGTGAGGTGTTGGCAGGGGATCTCGCCTTCTCCGGTGTGTTCAGGATCCTCGATCCCCTGTTGTACCTCGAGGATGAGGAACATTCAGGGATCAGGATCAACACCTTCCTGTTCGACGACTGGGAGCTTATAAACTCCGAGGCCCTCATTAAGGTTGGTTATCTGGTGACACCGAAAGGCGACGTAGAGCTGGAATTTCATCTCTTCGACGTATTCCAGAGAAGGGAGTTGGTGGCCAAGAAGTGGCGGGGGACTGCCGGTCAGGTGCGGCGCATGGCCCACATGTTCGCCAACGAGGTCATCCATCAGATCACCGGTGAGGAGGGGGTCTTCCTGACATCCATCCTGTACGTTCAGGCCGAGTCCAGGGGCAAGGAGATTTTCCTCATGGATTACGACGGGGAAAACACCACCCGGATCACCCGGAACGGTTCTATCAACCTCTCCCCCTCCTGGTGGCCGGGGGGCACGGGTCTTCTCTATACCTCCTACAAGAAGGGTTCTCCGGATCTTTACTCCATGAGTCTTAAGGGGTCGGAGAAGAGGCTCACCCGGGGATTGGGGGTCGACGTGGGAGCGGAGATATCGCCCGACGGAAGGACCATTGCCTTCATGGGCAGCCGGGCGGGTAACCCGGACATCTATCTATCGGACCGCGACGGGGGGGATTTGAGGCGCCTGACGACCCTCAGGAGCGTTGACGGATCCCCGGTCTGGTCCCCCGATGGCAGGCGGATAGCGTTTATCTCAGACCGTTACGGTACGCCCCAGATTTTCGTCATGAACGCCGATGGAACGGATGTCCAGAGGATCACCTACGACGGCAACTACAACACCTCGCCGGCCTGGTCCCCCGCGGGGGACCTGATCGCCTACACAGCGAGGGTCAATGGCCGGTTCGCGATCTACCTGGTGAATCCGGATACCCTGGAAACAAGACCCCTTGTGGGAGAGGCCGGCGACAACGAGGACCCATCCTGGTCGCCGGACGGAAGGCACATCGCCTTCGCGTCCAACAGGTCGGGTGTCTATCAGATCTACCTGGTTGACAGGGAGGGCCGGCGCGAGATCAGGATCACCTCGGGGCGGAGGGACAAATTCTCGCCGGCCTGGTCGCTGAAATAGTGGTTTGGCTTTCAGTTTGAGGTTTGAAGTTGAGGTTGGATCATGCGACTTAACGACCGGGCGTCGGTGCGACGGAGCTATTTCAAAGGCGCTTTGCCCAGGTCAGTCGCCAGATCCAACAGTCGTTCAATCGTTTTTTTT
>JBFFDD010000110.1:0-8766 GCA_041559575.1 bacterium | reverse complement strand
GCCGGCGAGGGTGCCGGTTTCCTGAATAAGGTCCTGGAAGAGATCGATCTCCGTTACGGTCAGGATTACAGCGCGGTGTACGGTACCCAGGTTCTTTCAACGGTCACCTTCTACGGTCCATCCTACACCTGGACGGACCCCGATGATCATCCGGAAAACCAGCCGTGGATTCTCTTCTGGAGGGAACTGGATGCCGCCATCGCCGCCAGTCCGGGGACCATGGGTACTGAGAAGCTGGCAGACGATTTCTGGGGAGAACCTTTTAATGGTGATGACGGCCCTCAAATTCATGACCATGCGAACTTTGTCATGCCCGTACCCATCGATCAGCTGGGCCATTCCCGTCCGGCAGGCGTGCGGGGGGATGTGGGGGCGATAGAGATAGAGTAGGGAATGGGTTGGATTTGATTAGCGCTGGTGAATCTTGATATTCAAATCCAACCGTAGAAAATTGTGAAACGGAGAAACGAGCAAACGGAGAGAACGCTGTTTTTCCCCGGTTCCCCGATTCCCCCCATCCCCGTTTCAGGAAAATCCGCTCGAGGTGAACAACATGAAGAATTTTGAAGAGATCGCCCTTACCTACGCCATCACCCCCGAATCCGAGATAAGTGCCCGGATCTCCAGGTTCCAGTCTCTTCTGGCCCGGGAAGGCATCAGCGGGGCACTCATCCTGCAGCTCATCGACCGCTATTACTTCTCGGGAACCGCCCAGGATGGCGTCCTGATCATCCCGGTCGAGGGGGAGCCGAAATACCTCTGTCGCAGAACGGTCCAGCGGGCCCGCGAGGAATCCCCCATAGAGATCGTTTCCTTCCGCAGTTTCAAGGAGATCCCCCTTCTGATGGAGGACATGGGAATGGGCGGCAGCCTGCGGCTGGGGATGGAGCTGGATGTCATTCCCGCTGCTCTCTATCAGCGAATACTCTCCCTGCTGCCGGACGCCGACTGGGTGGATCTCGGACCGCTGGTCAGGGAGACGCGGGCCGTCAAATCACCCTTCGAGATCGACAGGATCAGGGCCGCCGGGATTCAGGTGGGCAGGGTGATGGAGCTGGCCGCCGGGATTCTCAAGGTGGGAATGCGTGAGGTGGACTTTGCCTCCCGCCTGGAGCAGCGGGCCAGGGAACTGGGGCACCAGGGTATCCTCAGGATGCGAGGGTTCAATCAGGAGCTGTTCTATGGCCACATCTTCTCCGGTGAACACGCGGCCCTGATCTCGCATCTCGATGCCCCCCTGGGGGGAAAAGGTATGAACCCATCCGTGGCTCAGGGATCGGGGTTCAGGACTATCCTTCGGGGGGATCCCGTGGTAGTGGACTTCGTGGGAAACGTAGGAGGATACCTCATCGATCAGACGCGCATCATGGTTGTCGGTGAACTTGAGGATGAGTTCATCGAGGGGTTCGGCCACGCCCTCGCCATTCAGGACGCCGTGGTTTCGGCCGCGGTTCCGGGGGCTCCCTGGTGCGGCCTGTGGGATGTGGCTATGGACACGGCGAAGGACCTCGGTGTTGCCGACCGGTTTCTGGGCCCCCCCGGAGAGCAGGTCCGGTTCGTGGGCCACGGCATAGGTCTGGAGGTGGACGAATATCCCTTTCTGGCTCCGCGTCTGGACCATCAGCTCCTCACGGGAATGGTGTTCGCCCTGGAACCGAAGATCTTTCACCCTGGAAAGGGTATCACCGGCATCGAGGATACCTACCTGGTAACTGCAGATGGTCTCGAGCGGTTGACGGTCACGGAGAGGGAGATCATAAGGGTTTAGCGGGAATGCAGAACTGAGAATTCTAGTATCCGGTTGAATCCGAAGTCCCCTTCGACAGGTTCAGGGTCCCGAGCAAAGTCGAGGGACAAAATCCAGGGTCCGGAATTTAGGTCCTCGATTACCCAGAGCACAGAGTGAAGATCAGGGTCCCGGGTGTCACTGCGAGGCCGGGTTTTGAACCGAACCAGTCTCCTACACGGGATTGCTTCACTCGGGGAACAGTTCGCGAAGACTTCGCTCATTCTCCCGGCCCCACGCTCGCCTGATCCTCGTTGGACTTTGGGCCTTGGACGTTGGACCGTTCCTTCCCTTCATCCCTTTGCCGCTGACCTTTCCCTGGAGAGGGAAGAGAGGAAAAGGGTCAAAAATAAAACAGAGTTCCTGTTATTCCAGATCCATGGTTGCGGGCATTTTTCGGAAATGACCCGATTCCGCCCTTCTTCCGCCAGATTTTCCTGTGCGGAAATAGCAAAAAAGGGGTTTTGACCCTTTTGAAGGCCGTCTGAAAAGTGCTTGTTCAGTCCGTATTGCAGGAACCGGGGTTTGATGAGGCATCCCGTGCGTTTCGAAAGGATTTCCCTTGACAATATTAAAACAGTGTTATAAACATTCTGTATACAATTTTACAGTTTAAGACTTTAAGAACGGCATCTCGGATCGTGCATCTGCTATCCTGGGTCGTGGAATCTGAAATCCATGCCCGTTTTTTTTCCATCATTTTCCTGCGGAAGTTTGCCCTACGGGGGGGTAAGACAAAATGACCAAGCGGCCCGGCGGCCCGGGCACAATGCCATCGCCCCAACCCCGGTAGTATCCGGCGTCGGCTGTGCCCATCAACAGAAGAGAGAGAGGAGCCATGCAGGTCAAGACCAAGATCCCAGACAAGAACAGCCCCTATTTCCAGCCTGAAATCGAGACCATGCCCGTTGAGCAGCTCAAGGAGCTTCAGCTTGAGCGGCTCCAGAAACAGGTCAAGAACGTCTACGAAAACAACCCCTATTTCAAGAAAGTGTACGATGATGCCGGATTCAATCCGGCGGACATCAAGACCCTGGATGACATCACCAAGATACCGTTCATGGAGAAGGGAACGGTCCGTGACGGGTATCCCCTGAAGATCGTCACCGGTGACCAGGGTGGCATGCGTGAGATGCACAGCACCTCGGGAACCACCGGGAAGCCGGTCCTGATCTTCGCCACCGAGGAGGATATCGATCTCTGGGCTGACAGGAATGCCCGTGAGCTTTGGATGGTGGGGGTTCGCCCGGGGGATATCTTCCTGAACTCCTTCGGGTACGGTCTGCCAACCGGCGGTTTCGGATTCCATTACGGCGCCCAGAGGATGGGGGCCTGCCCGATCCCTCTGTCCGGGGGACAGTCCGACAGGATGGTCGACCTTCTGGTGGACCTCCCGATTCATTCCTTCTGCGCCACGCCTTCCTTCGCCCTCTACGTGGGACAGAAGGCCCAGGAAAAGGGTTTCGACCTTGCCAAGGATTCCACCTGCAAGGTCAGTCTCCACGGGGCCGAGCCCTGGCCGTGGTCCACACGGGTGAAGATCGAGGAGCTGTTCGGTGTCAAGGCTTACGACGAGTTCGGCATGACCGAATTCCTCGGGCCGGGAATGACCTGTGAGTGCACGGAAGCGCGCGAGGACATGCCCATCAGGATGCACATCTGGGCCGATCACCTGTTGGCCGAGTGCATTAATCCCGACACTGGAGAGCCTGTGGGTGACGGTGAGGATGGAGAGATGGTGTGGACCAACCTGGTCAACACCGGGACGCCTCTGATCCGGTTCAGGAGCCGCGACCTGGCCGCCATGACATGGGAGACCTGCGCATGCGGCCGGACCCATCCCAGGATGGCGGCCATCAAGGGGCGGTCCGATGATGCCGTGTCCATCAGCGGTCTTGTCGTCTTCCCGAGCCAGGTGGAAGAGGCCCTGACGCCCTTCCCGGAGATGGGGGCCAACTTCAGGATGATCATCGAGACCGACAAGAGGGGTATGGACCACTTCACCCTAAGGGTCGAGCTCAAGGACAAGGCCTATCTGAGCGACCAGGGCCTGGTGGATCGGCTTAAGAACGAGATGAAGAACGCTGTTAAAGGGGTCACCGACGTCAATCCGAAAGTTGTCGACCTCATCGGCCCCGACGAGCTGCCCCGGGCCACCGCCGGCGAGGGTAAGACGGCCAGCGCCAGGGTCGAGGACCGGCGTAAGAAGTAGGAGTTTGAACGACAGGTTGCTATTGGCGGATGCCTTCACAAGTCCGCCAAGCGGCTTGCGCACACCGTGCGCAACCCTGGGTGAGGGTGGAGCCATTTGAGCCCTTTTCAAATGGCGGAAAACCACAACACATGTGTTTTCCTGCTTCGCCAAGAAGGTCCTTCCGGGGATCTTTAGGCGGGGTTACCGCAACTGAAAAAAACACATAAGGCCAAATGGAAGGAGGTGTAAGTATGGAGCGAAAACGCATGCGGGCTCGGATCACTGAGGAAGATCTTCGTCTCTCAGAAGCTGTCGAGCCCAAGGAGTCGTTTGAGACCTGGCAGAAGGTCATCAATGCAGCATGGGACATGACCATTGTCGCCGTGGCCTACAACGACATGCGGATCCCTCTCAAGAGGGTTCCAGAGACCCTCGATACGCTTGAGAAGGCGGTCTCCACGGTGACCGACGAGAAGACGTTGGATATCATCGAGGAAGAGCTCAAGACAGGCGTCCGGCACTTCTCGGACATCCTGGAAGGGGCCAGAGACAGCCGGGAGAGGATGGACAGGATTCTCCGCGCTACCTGGAACCGAAGGGTCCAGCTCAAGACGTAAACGGCTTTTGCGAAGCCAAAACTGCATGAAAGGAGAATAGGTTATGGCAGAGGCGACTATCCCCACTTTTATGAGGGGAAAAGATAAGATCATGTCCCTCTCGGATGCGGTCAAGACCTTCATCAAGCCTGGCACCTGCATCTGCCCGGGCGGCTTCAGCTACACCAAGAAGCCCTTCGCCCTGGCTCGCGAGGTGATCCGGCAGGATATCAAGGATCTGTTTGTCACCATGAACGGCGGGGCCTCCATCTGTGAGTTCTGGGCTGCTGCGGGTCTGGTGAAACTTCTGGATACGACGTATATCGGCCTCGAGGGAATCCAGCCGGTGGCGTACAGTGTCCGCCGCTCCATCCAGGACGGGACCATTGACGTTGAGGATTATTCTAACTACGGCTTCGGCCTCAGGACGGTTGCCGGGCGCTATGGCTGGCCCTTCGCGCCCCTGATGTCCGAGTTTGGAACCAGCTTCATGGACCATGATACTTTCGGCAAGATGGGCCTTCGTGGCAAGAAGGCCGACGGCAGCTGGATCCATCCGTCCATCGCCCCCGCACGGGCGGCGGTCATCGAGGATCCGTTCGATGGATGGGGACTCCGCCCTCACGCCTTTGACGGCGGCGATGCGACCTCCAACCAGACGAACTTCCTGGAGCAGGTCCGCGAGTCCACGGCATACACCGGAAACAAGGGTGTGAAGTGCATTCTGGTTCCGCCCATCCTTCCTGAGGTCACCATCATTCTCGCCCAGAGGACCGGGGAGCTTGGAACCACCAGGATCGAGGGGATCTGGGGTCCGGACAATGAGCAGGCGATCTCGGCCAAGAACTGCATCGTTCAAGTGGAGAAGATCGTTCAGGAAGAAGAACTTCGTGCTCAGCCTTACTCTAATACCATCGCCATGCAGTACATCGACGCTATTGTAGAGGTTCCGTACGGCGGTTTCCCCGGCCAGGTGCCCTACTATTACGATTACGACTGGGATTTCTGGCGATCCTACACGCAGATCAACCGCAAGGACAAGGCGGAGGTCAACACGTACATCAGGGATTGGGTCATGGAGGACGAGTGGACCTTCCTGTCCACCCGCCCGGGTGACGGCTATCCGACTATAACCGGGACCTCAGGTTTGGAGAGGCTCTTCGAGTTGCGCGCCGACGCTATGTACGGCTACAAGCCCGGTCTGGCCAGGCCTCTGTAAGGGGTGCGGCTGAATCTTCTAGCCAATTGAGGAGGTAGAATATGGCTGTTATTAGAGCAAGCGATCCCGGTCAGTGGACTAATGTCGATGATACTGAGTACGAGGCCTACTGTAAGGAGCGAGGGATCGATCCCGAGAAATACACGACTATGGAGCTCCTTTGCATCGCGGCGGCCCGGCAGACCTACGACTACTCGTTCATCTTCGCCGGCACCGGTCTTCCCATGATCGGCTGCATGATGGCACAGCACACCTATGCCCCCAACGCCCTCATCATCATGGAGGCGGGTATCCTCGATCCGAAGCTTATCGAGGTCCCCATCTCCGTATCCGAGGCCCGGGGCGGTTACATGTGCTCCACGCTTTCAAACATGGCCGACACTTTCGGCACCTTCGCCCAGCGCGGCTTCTGCACCTTCGGGATGCTCGGTGGAGCGGAGTGCGACAAGTACGGAAACCTTAACTCCACCGCTATGGGCGGGTACTATTCCAAGAGCGCCCGTGACGACGGCAAGACCGGTCCCGCGGTTCGCTTCGCCGGCTCCGGCGGCGCGAACAACATCGCGTCCTACGCCGATGTCGGGCTCGCCATGATGGTGCAGGAGAAGAGACGGTTCCCCGAGGTGAACGAGTATGTTACCTCGGTCACCGGGTCCCGTGGACCATTGGGATCTGCCGATGACAGGTATCACCATGGCCTGTTCCGCGGCAGTGGAACCACCATCGTCTCGGACCTCTGCATCTTCCGCAGCAGCCCGGAAACGGGTGAGCTGCAGATGGCAGAGATCTATCCCGGCGTCGAGGAGCAGCTGGTCCGGGATAACGTCAGCTGGGAACTGCAGACCGCCAAGGACTTCAAGCCCTTCGATGTCCCCGCGTACGAAGAGATCAAGATCGCGCGGATGGTCTGTGATCCTAACCGGATCTATCTTGGCCGAAAGACCAAGAGGGATCTGGCCGCTGAGAAGTAATTTTTACCTGTGCGGGAGGGGGTTCCTTCCCCTCCCGCATCCTTTATTTCCAGCACAATTGGAAAGGGAGTGGAATTCTGCTTTTTTTCATACACCCTGGCAGGAAAGCCGGAGAAGCAAATCCAAGACTGAGGAAAAAGCATCCCGGACGAATCGATAAAGGAAATTCAGTAGGGGGAGGCAGACATCGATGTTAGACGACTTCAACTATAAAGTGCTGGAATTTGAAAAGGTACTTTCCCTTGAGGAGATCAAGAAGAAGCTGGAAACCATGACCGATACTCCGGGAACCTACACGCCCCTTGGAGAGAGGGGTGGAAGATGGACCCCGGACAGCTGGGACTTGCCGACGCTCTATTTTGCTGATGACGGTAAAACGCTTGAGGTCGTCACCAAGGATCTGGATATCGGTGATGTGGATGAATTCCTGTGCAATCTGGCGCAGACACTGGAATGTAAGATATTAAGCGAGCATATGGAGTATTACTGACAGGCTGTTGCCAAGAGATAGGAACTAAGTGCTAAGGACTGAGTGCGATGATCTGTGCGAGCTGTAAGACGGTTGAATTTGAAGAGGAGCTTACCCTCGATGAGATAGAGGGGAGGCTGAAGGATAGGAGGGGTATTGAGGGCACCTTCGACAGATTGGGAGAGAGGGGCGCGCGTTTCGTTCCCGACAACTGGGAGATGCCGACTCTGTACTTCGGACCGGACGGCAGGACCCTGGAGATCATGACGAAGGACCTCGACATCGGTCAGCTTGAAGAACTTATGGCCCGTCTGGCCGGCGCCCTGGAATGTAAAATAAGGTATTGAGAGCCAGGAACAAGGAACTAAGGACGGAGTATTGAGAGCCAAGAGCTCAGAGTTTGAACTTGGTCCTTAGCTCTTTGAGCATAGCACCTAGATATAAATACTTTTCCCGAGGGGGGAAATAGATGAAAGACCGGTTTACTACAAACCCCGTCGCCCACGACTACTGGAAGAAGGGCAACCAGCTTTTCGACGAGGGGAAGGTTTTGCCATCCATCGAATATTTAGAGAAGGCCATCAAACAGGATGGAAATTTCGCTGAGGCTTACAACAGCCTCGGCATCGCCCATTATGAGGTCAAAGACTACAAGAGAGCCCTTGAATGCTACAAAAGGGCGGTTCTGATTAAACCGAACTTCATGGAAGCTTTGAGCAACCTGGGAACGGCCTTTCTCTTCCTGGGCCGCTATCCCGATGCCGTCATGGCCTTCGAGAAGGTCGTCGAGATGCAGCCCGACATGCCCGAGGCTCATAACAACCTGGGCCTGGCCTACGAGCAGGTTCACCAGACGGACGATGCCATCAGGTGCTACAAGAGGTTCAAGGAACTCTGGAAGGGTACCAAGCGATATCTGCACGCAGCTCAGGAACGGATCGATCGCCTTGAGAAGGGCAGGAAGTCAGGTATAAATGAACCGTTCCGGAAGGCGTCAAAAATCGAATAATGGAATTCCCAGCAATGGGAAAAGGGATGTCCCTCTAGCTTGCCCCCCCTCCTGGAGGGACATCCCTGCTCTTTTTTGCGGCTGAGGAATGCTTAAACAGAGTCTGTCGGGGTCCGTGGAACAATGAACCTCGTTTTGGAGCCGGTACAGGGTTTCATGATATGGTCAAGAGAAAAAAGAGCGATTACATCATCCACTCCGTTGACCATGCATTTGACGTTCTGGAGGCCTTCAGGACCAACGAGCCGGAACTGGGCGTAACCCAGCTGGCGAAAATCCTTAATCTGCATAAAAACAACGTCTTCCGCATCCTGGCCACCCTGGAGAGCCGGGGATACGTGGAGCAGAACCCCCGGACAGGAAACTATCGGCTGGGCCTCAGGTCCTTCGAGGTGGGACAGGCATACCTGAGGCACACCAATCTGCTTTCGGTGGCCCATCCCGTGATGGAGGCTCTCACTGGAGAGTTGCGGGAAAACGCCTACCTGGCTGTGCTCCGGGGCGATTACGTTTTCTACCTCG